>CAYOGG010000155.1:0-3352 GCA_964403455.1 uncultured Bacteroidaceae bacterium
TCTGTGCTCAAGTGGAGAATATCGGTTTTATAGCTCAAGGAATAGTCCAAGGCAATATGCACCAGTACCATCATTTGGGCGATGCCGTCAACATCACCGACAATTATGACTATGATTCAACACTGGCCCCATATAAAGTCAGGTCCAATAAATATTCAGGAACGCGTGATGACAGATATGCATTCACCGGAAACGGAGGCAACCCAGCCGGAAATATGTCTACCATCACTTCACTCGCAGAGGCTGCACGTGTACTTAAGTCCTATAAACCAGAGACCGCTGCCAGATGCATGAACAATGCCATGAAGTTGTGGAAAGAATATGAAGAATACATGAAATCCGGTAACACGCCGAATGTGGCAGACGATAGAAACCGCCGTAACAACAATTCAGGAGATGTACGTATGTCTGCTGCCATTCAGCTGTGGCTTACAACCGGTGAAGATAAATATAAGGATATCTTCATGCCTGTGGTTCTTAATCAGTTGGAACAGTCAGCAACTCCGAGAACAACAGCTCCAAGAAATAACACCGGCAATGGAGGTGATAACTATTTCCGTGGAGGCGGTCGTATCAACCTATCCACTGCACTTGCTCTGTATCCGTATATGGACAAGACATTCCAAGATAAAGTAAAAGCCTTAATTCCTGCATATGTAGAGTCTGCGGTTGAGGTCCTTGAACAGAATCCATACGGAGTACCCGTATCAGGCAGAACATGGGGCGGCAATGAATCAGTTATCAGTTGGGCACTCAATAACTATATGGTATGGAGATATTTTCCCGATATGATAGATCCTGAAATGGTCTTGAGCGGACTTAACTTCCTATACGGATGTCATCCGTATTCCAATGTTTCATTCGTTACATCAGTAGGCGTAAATACCAAGAAAGTGGCATACGGAAACAACCGTGCCGACTATACTGTCATTCCTGGCGGCATAGTACCCGGTATCATCCAATTGAACCCTGATTTTTTTGAACATAAGGATGACTATCCATTCCTATGGGGTGAAAATGAGTGTTGCACACGTACCGTACCTTCATTCGTATCATTATCCATAGCTTGCGAGCAGGTAGCTGCGGCCATTAACAAATAAATACGGTCTTTAAATATTACGGGGAAAGCGATGTTAATAAAATGACATCGCTTTTCTTTTGGATAATTCAAAAAATCATTGTTACCTTAGCAGTCAGAATTTAATTCAAATGGATGCAGCTAATTCTTCATCTGTGGACCGCATTTCCGTGGTCCTATGTACTCACAACGGTTCCCAATTCATTGCGGAACAGTTGGAGTCCATTCTACATCAGACTCGTTCTGCATTTGAACTTATCATTCAGGATGACAACTCCGAAGACGGGACTGTTGAAATATTGAAAAGCTATGCTCAGCGCTATCCTTTTATCCAACTTTATCCTAACAAGATAGCCAAAGGCATAAATGAAAACCATCTTTCCGCCTTGGCCAAGACTAAGGGAGAATATGTTGCTATATCATATCAGAACGATATCTGGGATAGAAAAAAGATTGAAGAACAGATGCGTTGTATCCGAAGTTCCAGTCTATGTTTTCATCCGGTTCTCCCGTTGTATAAAAAGATTCCTTATGACATCAACTACGATAGGAGAGTACCCAATTATAGTCCGGAAAGAATGGCTTTCTCAAATATGATAAGCGGAAACACCATGCTTATCAGACGTGACCTCGTTGAAAAGGTACTGAAAATGCCGAAGAATGTAATCGCTCCTGTTCTGCAGCAGATAAATTTTGATGTAATCATAGCCATCACAGCCGCCGCCTATGGCCGGATAGAATATTGCAATAATGTACTTGTTTTTCATAGGGTCACTGCATTGCAATTGTCGGATTATGAAAAGATACCGTTCGAGTATGATATTAATATACTCGGGTATGTGATGAATGCAATAGGAGAGAGGAAAAATTTTGAGAAGATGAAACCCGCTATAATGAGACGATTGAAATCCGTAAAAAACCTTCTGTCTCAGTTTCCGGATGCTCCATATAGTGCCGAAGCTATACGTTTTATTGATTGCTATATGGAGGGAAAATACTTGAAAACAGCCGGTATGTGTATTGAACTCAGGGATAAGCTGTTTCACTATCCCGACTCGAAAAAATTCGCATCGATAGTAAGAGCGGCGCTTTTTCCCATGAATTGCTGCGAATACGATATACCCGAAATAAAAAAATAAGGTGAACAAAGAGAGCAGTAAGGACAAAAGGTCTTTTTTATTAGCGATAGTCGATTCCAATATCCTATCGTGTATCGGACTTTGTCATATTCTGGAGAAGATCATACCGAATGCTTCGGTCAAGATGATTAACTCATTTGAGCAGCTCATTGAAAGTGAACCTGAAAACTTCAAGCATTTCTTTGTATCGTCATCCATCTATTTTGAACACGCATCTTTTTTTCGCAGTCATTTTTTACGTACTATCGTAATGGTGAGCGGTGATAGTTCACTTTCATTACCAGGTGCTCTCAAACTGAATATCTGTCAGAATGAGAAAGGTCTGGTGTCCGATCTTCTTAAACTGCAACATCACGGTCACTCAGACCAACCTCATAAACCTCGGGTTGAAATACCTCATATCAATGATTTTAAATGTCTCAGTTCCAGAGAGACAGAAGTTTTAATACTATTGGTAAAAGGATATATCAATAAAGAGATAGCCGATATGCTGAGTATAAGTCTCTCTACCGTAATTTCGCATAGAAAGAATATTATGGAAAAACTCGGAGCACGGTCACTTTCCGATGTAGTCATATATGCAGTAATGAACGGTTTTGTTGAAGTAGGGAAAAATCCTAATAAATGAGGATTGCAAAAATCCTTTTTTTGTTGTCACTTTGCAGCTTTAAAAAAGATAGGACAATCCATTTCAATAAACAAAGTAAATCAGATATATGCGGTATAAAATTTTTTCGCTTTCGGCAGTCTTAATTACTATGACAGCCTTCACTTCAGTATCGGCCAATGAGATTGCAGGCGATAAGTCGGATTCGTTAAGAACATTCTATTTGGATGATGTCCAGGTCTTTTCCTCGACCAAGGAAAATATCCATTTCAGTGAAATGCCACTGTCCGCCTCATCTATCTCAGGTCATAATCTGCAGACTTCAGGAATAACATCGGTTAAGAATATCGGAACTTCAGTCCCTAACTTCTATATGCCAGAATACGGTTCTCGTCTTACATCATCAATATACATCCGTGGAATAGGATCCAGAATAAACTCTCCTGCAGTAGGTTTGTATGTAGATGACATCCCGTATTATGAGAAATCGGCTTTCGACTTCCATTTCTTCGATGTGGAACGTATTGA
>CAYOGG010000156.1:0-3350 GCA_964403455.1 uncultured Bacteroidaceae bacterium
TTTGTGGACATCGTAACCGTATCCTACTCTTATTGACATAATTATCTTCCGAATATACTCTTAATACCATCCATATCAAACGATAATGTGAATCGTATTGTCTGATCCAGCGGATTGCTCTGAGCAGTCGACAACAGGTATGCGGCATCCAACGAGAAAACATTCATCTTAAAGCCTGCACCGAGAGTGAAGTATTTTCTATTTCCCTTGTATTCATTCTCATAATGATAACCGCCTCTCAAGAAAAACTGATCATTGTATATATACTCAACACCTATACCCCAATAGATTTCTCTCATCTCTTCCTCGAATCCGCCGGGCGCATCATGAAATGACTTGAAAATACCCGATATCGGTGAAAGATCGTTATAACCGGTACTCTCCAACCATGTAGCATACTCTGATGTGTAGCTAAGATCATCCTCATCAACTGTAGGATTCTGCTCTCTCATAAACTGAGTATATGTAGGTTTGGTCGGAACCATCAGTTTGTTTAAATCAGCATTGATAGAGAATGCGTTATAATCGTCAATCGGAATAAGAAGTGAAGCACCTAGTCTCAGGTTTGTTGGAATAAATTCATTGGTCTGACCTCCATCATACGAGATTTTACTGCCGATATTGGAAGCATTAAGTCCCAATCCTAACATACAGTCTCTACGTCCAATACCCACATAGCTATTATGATAAAGAGCAATATCTGCTGCAAAAGCCTTACCTGGAGTGACATCTTCAGCATAATCATACTGAAGGTCCGAATATATGAAACGAAGTCCTACTGCAGCTGAAAGAGAGCGGGATAACATTCTTGAATATGCAAAGTCAAGAGCCATCTCATACGGGCGTATAGTATAACTGTCAGCTATAACCTCACCAAGTGAAAAATAAGTAAGCGAGCTACTGACTGCTGAATATTCATCCACCTTGTAATAACCTGTCAGATTCGCCAGATCAATATCACTTACCAATTGTCTCAACCATGGTGTATAACAGAGAGATATGCCTGCAGGACTCTTTGTAAACGGGTATTTGGCAGGATTCCAATATTGATTGTTATTATCATAATACGGATCTGTTGCACAACCCACATCACCCATTGCGCCTGCTCTGGAATCTGGCGCAATAGAAAGTGAAGTAACACCTGTGTAAACAGGATTGAAAATTTCTTTCCCATTTTGTGCAAAAACATTCTGTACGGAAAGAATCAAACTCACCGCAAACAGAGTTCTGATAAATATATTTTTTTTCATCTTATCTTATTCTGGTCTATTCCGACAAGGGTCGGAATATAGTATAATAAACTACTTAGTACTCTTTTTATTGTGTCAGACTTATTAAAACGGGTTAAAGGACAATCAGTTTGTCTGAAGTCGAACGACTTGAAGCAGAAGTACTTACAGTTGCCTTTATCATATATATGCCACGCTGCAACTTTGCTCCGTTACTACCTGTAAGATTCCAGTCTATGTAACTCACTCCCGATGGTGATGTTTCCTTAGTAATACCGCTCCAATGAACCTTTCCATTATAGTCAATCACCTGAATCATCACAGTAGCATCTCCTGCCGGTCTGTCATGAGTTACAACAAACGTAGTTGAAGTACGGGCCGGGTTGTCCGTCATCTGAACACTCAGTTCCGGCTTGAGTTCACTATCAACCCTGAATTGCAAATATCTCGTCGTAGAATTATTAAATACATCCCATGCCCTGAACATAAGAGTATGAACTCCGTCAGGAAGAGAAGGAATACTGAATATCACTCTGCCACGCGAAAAATCACCTTGAGCAAAATTAAAATAACTATTTAAGGAATAGGTATAATCAGGATTATTGTCAATTATCAGCGTTAAATCATGTCCTAACCCGTTTCCTGAGGTATTCAAACCATCCTTATCGGATAAGTCGGCTACAAACAACGGGGTGTTATTTACCTTTCCGCCATATTGGAAGTCCGGTTTATTTAGATACATTGAAATTTCCGGTCCCAACGAATCGTTCTCTAATCCCTCAACAGTTCCACCTACCAAGAAATTTTCGAAATATCCATTTGCACGACGATTATCACTCTGTTCTGCATAAAGATATATTTTCCCGTTCTTATCAGAGTAATTTATATCCAATGGTATAGGAATGGAGAATGAAAATTTTCCTTTTATGACGGAATCCGTACCGGAGTACAACAATCTGTCCCTGTCCGAATAAGAGAAGGGTTGGTCAGCCTGACCGGTATTATTGAAAGTAGTGATAGTACGTTCATTGTCAAATAGCGTAGGATAAATCAATCCATCGAAATCCGATACCTCGACACCACTATTTTCGATATGTCCTTTTATCGTAATTATAGAACCTGCCTTTGCCTGCAAATAGTCGGAATAAGACTGTTTTCCGTTGAAAGAGTCGACAACCACAGAATAATCGGGTACGGCAAGTTTTAACGCAGGATCACCTATAAGAACAAAATGCAACTTATTGGTCGTATTGTCATAAAAAGAAGAACCTGTTGTAACCAATCCTGCCTTTGCCATCCTAAGTGCATCACCGAGGGCATTTCTTTTACCTTTTTCGTCCTTTCCCAACACATATTCGGAAAAGAGCATATTTACGTATCTGTTCAGATTGGCATAAACCGAACGGGTTGTGGTCAACATACCGATAGCTCCACCGTCTGCATTCAACATCAGACTCTCTCCCAGATTGGAAATTGAAGCATCAAAAGGAGTAATGTCACATGAAGCGGTAATCCAGAAAGGCAGATGTTTGCTTTTGAAAGACGACAAATCGGATTTATTAATAACCAACTCATGTGAGAATACTTCCGCACTGCCATGTCCTACATAGTCTATCAACAACGCACCTTCATCAAGAAGTTCAAGAATCTGCCTTCTAACCTCAGGATAACTGTTGCCGGAAGCCGAGACCTCCATCTTATAAGCATCCCAATATATCTTTTTTTGCAGTAAAGACGGATATTTTTCGGCTATCATACGAGACACTTCATCCGCATCTCTCATATGAGTATTATTATCACCGTCATCTCCCAGAACCGCTATCTTATTGCGCCACGAACCACTGTTCGCACCATTCATATAATCGATAATCTTATCTACCATAATCCTTGCCTGAGATTCTGTAGTTACAGGTAATCGACCGACTCCTATATCCACTTTGTCATATAGTAGATTATTACCCTCATTGTCGTCCAATAATCCATAGTAATCTTCCATGACATAAGAGTTTGTATGACTGGTTGAATTATATGATTCGTAACAAAGCAGATAATCATCCGGATTGACTCCACGCCACTCCGATGTGACCATTCTATTATCCCATGCACCATCTCCGAACAACA
>CAYOGG010000157.1:0-1214 GCA_964403455.1 uncultured Bacteroidaceae bacterium
TAGTACCGGCGTAGGGAGTAGAATTCAGACATCTGATTGCAATCCTTTTCACTCAAAGAAATAATAAAACTGAGTATGAAAAGGATTTTTTTATTAGCGTTTTTATTTTCAGGCACTACTATCATGAATGGTGCCAAGTTAGACACACTCCGTATCTCAGAACTACAAGAGGTGGTAGTAAATGGCGTCAAGGCACATCAGGGTGAGCCTTTCGCTGTCTCTGAGATTGACCGCAAAGAGCTGAACGGTTTCTCTAAAACAGGAAAAGAGTTACCTTTCCTGTTCTCCAAAACGCCGGCTGTAATAGCATGGAGCGAAAACGGTTTAGGCACGGGAACTACATATATGCGCATCCGCGGTGCAGGAGATACACGAATCAATGTTACACTTGATGGAGTACCTCTAAATTCACCTGAAGATCAATGTGTATTCTGGGCCAACATGAACAGCTATTCAGCCATCATGGGTAGTGTACAGATACAAAGAGGCATAGGAACATCCACAAACGGTGACGGAGCATTCGGTGGTACTGTAGCTCTGAATACCAAGCTGCCCTCTCCGCTGCCGAGCGCAGAAATCACTGCAAGCTACGGATCATACAACACGGCCCACATGGGAGCGACATTCTCAACCGGAATTATTAAAGACAAGTTCATAATAGACGGAGCATATAACCAAACCTCGACGGACGGATATATACACGGAACAAAAGGAATTTCCGGAAGTTATTACGGAGGTCTATTGTGGACAGTCAATGACAATATCATGTTACGTTACCGCAATATCGGCAATTTCGAGAAAACCGGTCAGGCATGGAATGGTGTCACAGCAGGAAATGATGACCTGAGTCTGATGGATGGTATCTACGGTGAATCAACCGGAATAAAAAGCTACAAGGACATATACGAAGCCGGTTTAGGCCGCTATAACAGTCTATATGAAATGCTTGTCACCAACCCTGACGGTAGTTTTAAGCAAGACGAGAATGGGAAATACCTTACACAAAGATACGAAATGAATGACGGCAGTTATTGGAATCGTACCACTGACAATTTCTGGCAAGATCACAATATTCTGACATTGGCATGGAAGATTAATGAAGAAATTTCATCATCACTTCAACTCCATTACACATACGGTTACGGATATTACTCCGAATTCCGTTATAACAATAAGTTGAAGAAGTTCGGACTCTCAAATTTCACAGACAGTCA
>CAYOGG010000157.1:1314-3332 GCA_964403455.1 uncultured Bacteroidaceae bacterium
AAAAAAGTGACTTCGTAAGAAAGAAAGGACTTGATCAACAAACCTATGGAGCCATTTGGAATATTCAATATAAAGCGGACAGATTGGATATCAGAGGAGGCATTGCCGCCCAGCAATTCGAGGGCAATCACTTCGGAGATCTGATTTATGTAAGCAATCCTGAATTAAGCGATTATCTGTTACAGAACGGTAAATACAAATACTATGATTCGGACGCAAAGAAATTTGACGGTAATACATATGTCAAGGCGAACTTCAAGATAACTGAATCGTGGACTGCATTTGCGGACCTTCAATACCGTCACGTAGGTTATACGACAGACGGATATAACGATAAATATATTGACAACGGAGACGGTACATACTCCAAGCACTATCTGGATATTGACAAAAACTACGACTTCTTCAGTCCAAAAATCGGTCTTAATTTCAGTACCGACAATCATAATGCCTACATATTGATTGCTCGAAACAGTCGTGAACCAGAACGTAACAACTTTACCGATAATGGTAATTATCCTTCACCTGTTGCGGAGCGAATGACCGATATCGAAGCCGGATACGGATATACCTCAGAAGGATGGTATGCAAATGTGAATCTCTATTATATGGATTACACAGACCAGTTTGTCCAGACCGGAGCAAAAAGCGACATAGGTGAGAACCTAACTACCAATATCAAAGATTCATATCGTACAGGCGTCGAACTGTCGGCAGGATGGAACCCTCTGTCGTGGCTTTCAATTGAAGGTAATGCCGCATTGAGCAATAACAAAATCAATGATTTCGATGAAGTGGTAGATTGGAACAACGGTTCTCAAACCATCCACTACGATAATTCCACATTGGCCTTCTCACCGAGTACTATTTTGAACGGCTTCATCAATCTGCACTACAAAGCTATCCAGGCTACCTGGCATACAAACTACGTAAGCCGTCAGTACCTGGATAATACGGAAAACAGCGACCGTTCACTACCCTGCTACTCCACCACAGGCATAGACCTGAGCTACACATTAGGATTATCAAAAAAAGGTTTCGGACCAAAAGAGATAGTATTCGGCATGAACTTCAACAATATATTCAATCGTCACTATGCTGCAAGCGGCTGGGTATATTCTGCGATTGCAGAGAGCTACGGACATACTAATGAAAACCGATATTATCAAATCGGTTTCATACCGATGGCCGATTTCACGACAATGGCAAACATCACTATAAAATTCTGATTATATGGAATTTCTGGCAAGTACATTAGGAAGCTGGTTGTTAAGCCAATTCACAGACATAGATTTTTGGGACGCCATACAGATATTGGGACTGCTACTCAGTTTTCTATATCTCTATCTGGAGTTTGAACAGAAAGCCATGATGTGGATAATCAGTGCCATGTGCTCCATGATTTATGCATCGGTCTATTTTCATTCAAAGATATATGCCGATATGGGATTCAGTATATTCAACATAATGATGTGCAGCTACGGTTTCTACAAATGGTGGACATCTTCTAAAAAAAACATCGCCGATAAAACCAAAGATAATAAGAATAAACAGATAGAATATTATCATTTTACTCTGCCCCAATTCGGACGTGTGATGGTAGTATTCATTCTGATATGGGCAGGAATATTCTTTATGTTGAAGAATCTTACAGACTCACCGATACCTGCACTGGATGCCCTCACTACAACCCTGAACATAGTAGGTACGTGGGTATTGGCTCAAAAGATCATTGAAGTTTGGGGCTTCTGGTTTCTGGTCAACATCATATCAATATATATCTACTGTAAACGCGGCCTTCACATAAGCACCATACTACTTTATGGCTTCTATTTGGGAGCATCAGTGTATGGTTACTTCAAATGGAAACGTCAAGGACTACTTGCCGACCACCAGTAAACCACATAAATAATATTACCCGCGTGGCAGTTCCGGACTTGTAACTGCCACGTTTATTTTTAATTTCATCAAGGTTTTATGGTTCTCTCGAAGAAATCGAGGAAGAACGGCCAGTTCGG
>CAYOGG010000158.1:0-3322 GCA_964403455.1 uncultured Bacteroidaceae bacterium
ACTGAAAACAGGAAAAGGTTTTTTTTCATAATTGGATAAAGATTATTTAATATGTTATATTACACAGACAAATGATGTGCAAATATAAACTAAATAATATAGTTAACCCACTTTTGCTTAATAATTGCAGGTGTTAGTGTTTTTTCTTGAATTATATGTAGTTAGATGGCCATGAGAGTTAATTCAAATATTAGTTGAGCTCGATTTTTTATGGATAAATTGAATTTAAAAAAACATTAGGTATTATGTATGTAGTATCTATTATTGGTTTATCAACAGATACATTCAAATCACGATAGTCAAATATCAAAGTATCATTGGAATACTCTATAGATGACTTATTATCATCCCAAGATTGAACAATGTCACTATTATATGACGAAGAAGGTCTATTAAATGCTTCTCCGCTACGTGAAGCATACTGCATTTCTATAGGAGTATAATTGCTCAATTGACGTTCAGCAACTGATACATCCAAAGCCCAATTTATCCGTTCTATCATTTTCGGATCATAGCTACAGATATTTTTATCATGTATGTTAACAATAAGAGAAGTCGAATCATTAATAACATGTTTTTCTATTCGGGAACGGGAACCATCTTCGATTTTTTGAAATATTTCATTGCCGTTCTTATATATAGCAATCATTTCTCTTAATAGATCCATCTTCGTACAACTATAGCAACTTTCTGTTTTCCAACATTCAGTCACTATACAATTGGAATTCATCGGATAACTTCTTGGGGAAAGGCTAAAGTACTGATCGTTTTTATTATTCCATGGTATGTGAATCAATGCATAACATATTTCTCCATGTTTTTCGATAGAGAAAGAGCAGTTTACACAATCTTGCCTTTTATTCTCAGGATCGCTATTTGACAAGTTGCTTGATAAATAAATTTCTAAATTATGACATCCCATATTGTCCACTTGTATAGACTTTAAGGTAAATGTTTCTACGTCAATTACAATTTTGCCTTTTGCATACATTGGATTATTCTTGGGATATCTGTCAGATGATTCAAACAAATAGGTATAATACCTGCCGTTTCCTCCCTCATATTCATAGTTATAATCTTTTATATTTGAACTGTAAAGAGGACCGAAAGCATATATAAATCCCATTATGTCGAAAATATACTTTTTATATGAATCATAAGACTTCAGTTTCCTGTTTTTCAGGTCTTTCTCCTGTGAATCAAAATATTCAGGATTAAGGATGTTTTTACCGGAAGCATCATACCTATAGCTACTTGCATTATAAGTTGGTAGTACAGACAACCTATTATAAAGTCTTTTTGAGGTATATGATTTACTACCTTTAGTAGCATATGCTCCGTAAAAACGACTAAGTTGAACAGCCTTCTCATTACACTCAACAATCTGGGTGTGCTGTCCGACACCTAAAAAGATTGATTTTTTGAGATTACTTTTTTGGGGTAATTTCGCTGCTGTTTTTCTCAAAATGGTACGATCCTTAGAACTGAGGATATACACATCATTCAATTGTACTACACCGGGTAGTGTTTCAGTAGGATCATTATCAGAAGAAAATGATATCTCATTCGTCGCAATACAGAATTGGGAAACCAACAATAACAACACCAATTGGGTAATCTTTTTCATTTTAGGTTTTTATCTATTTTGAGTTATTGCGATACAATGGGTCCGGGCCAAAATAATTAGGGCCTTCGGTGCCTTTACTGCAGTACCAGATGATGGTCAAGATGTTTGTTACAATTATAATGGTCAGGTTAATACCTAATATGGCTCCGTACCACGACATTATAAAGGGATCAGGACTTCCTCCTACCATATTCCTTAAATGTACATCATATTCAATGTGCCACACTGAGATAGTGATAAAGGTAAGCCATGGCAACAGATATGTTACACACCACAGCCAGGCGCTGCGTTCGGTATCGTGAATTCGTCTTACGGCTGCGGCTGAATGCGAAAAGGCAACAATAACTGATGCAGAGAACCAGACGATTGTCGCAATGTTATCATATCTTTTTTGTGAAATGAACATGACCACTGTCAGCACGAGAAACATTATTAAACAGAATAGTGTATAATACCAGAACTCGGCACGTGAAGACCTCCCCTTGAACCGGAATGTTCCGGTCATTCCATTGGCAATGGCCTTGAAGAATGTAATTTTGACGGGAATGTTATTATCCATAGTTATGGGAATTTTATCGTTTTCCTGAGCCAAAGGTAGAGAGGCATTATTAGCAATAGAAGGATTGTCCGTAACACTTTTGTGACATTGATTTTCTTCTGTCAATGTTATATGAAAAAAGAGAGAAAACCATTCGGCCGGCAGTTTTTCACGCAGACGGCTCTTGCGCATACGGACCGCATCGTTAGACACTGAGAAACATTCTGCTATTACAGATACTGAAATTCCTTCATAGGAGAGGATGCAGAGCAGATGGTCCCAGTCCGTCAATGACGGGCTTACATGCTGAAGTTCCATTAGTACCGGACAATACACCTTTTGTATTTCTTTTATTATGAACAGTCTTTCATCGAAAGTCAGACGGTTGTCCCGACTACGGTATAAGGAAAGTATTCTTGCACTATCAGTTTCACGGAAACTTTCATGACACTCATTCATTATTTGACATGCATTATCCATATTCAGGAAGACTAATGTTATTTATGATGCGAATGTAATGGATTTTGTATTAGGAATCATTGTCAGGGTATAACAGAAACATAACAAGGGTTGTTTTTTGGCTGCTCAGCATACAACATTGGCCTTCCCTGGTGATTTCATTGTATTATCTGATTGTTTTTAAGATTCGGTTCTTCATAAAAGGATATTTGGTATTGATTGGTTTGATAATTGAGAAACTTTGATTAACTTTGTAAGTGGTCACATATTATCATTAAGCGTATGAAAATAGAGATAAGTAATAATATATTATCACTTATAGATAAAACGCCCGACTCATTGATGTCTGGTATTGCAGGGCGCGTCAGGCAGAGACGATTAGAAAAAGGATGGACGCAAAAGATGCTGGCTGCAAAAGCTGGGCTTTCGCTACCGTCTTACAGGCGTTTTGAGTCATCTGGAGAGATATCTCTGCGTTCATTGGTGATGCTTGCTTTTGCACTGGATATGACGGATGAGTTTGAAACTCTTTTCAACAGCAGGACTTATCAAAGCATTGACGATATATTAAAAGCGGAGCAACCAAAACAAAGAAAGAGAGGGAATAAAAATGAATAGTATTTCAATCGTTGAGACGTTCATGTCTGACAGGCGTGTTGGTCGAATGGCTATCACTCCAGAAGGGTTATGTGGTTTTG
>CAYOGG010000159.1:0-3251 GCA_964403455.1 uncultured Bacteroidaceae bacterium
AAAACAAGAACGCTAACCTCGATACTCACCGTATCAAAATTAGCGTTCTTATATGTGTTTCCTGCACTACTTTGATACAATGCACCATTTTCTGCCGTCGGCGAGCTTTCGTTAACGAGCAGGGTATCGCTAACGAGCAATAATGCTGATTAGTTTTCGGTGCCTGCTTGAATTTATGCTCCCTTTTTCTGGAACAGTATTGGTATCCACACCGTTTATCGCAATAAAATGGGACAAGAATTCTGATGCCAACTCTTCATCATCAGTATCAACTTTTAAAGCAGCCACATCGCGTAAAACTTGTACAGCTTCGGTATCGTCTAAGTTACGATGTAACCCGGGAACTCCGCACGTCAACGTCAGATTGATTATCATAAATAACACCCCTGCGGTTAAGTTAAGAGAACAATATAAATGGTGTCGTCAAGACATGATGAGCAGGGGGCATAGCTGGTAGTCGGTTGGCTTTCAGGAGCTAAAGAGTTAATCGCTCTGTCTCAGAAAACAGATAATCTTTTCCCATGTGACTTGTGTTAACATGTATTGTGCGTGGTGCCTTTTTACGTTTTTGCTATATTTTTCAAACTCTTTTGGAATCTCTGAAAACCGATCATCCTGAAAGTAGTTTATGAAAGCCGGTACACTTTCCCTTAATGCAGCGCGAATGAGTTGTGTCCGTTCCTCATATTCTTCTGGTTGTGTAATATACAGCAGAAGCGGCTTGTAGCGCACCCAACCGATACAGGCGTTAACAAAACGGGTAATGATTTTCGGAGAATCAGCGGCAATCTGCTTCAAGTGAATCGGCAGCGCTCCGTCCAATATGTGCGAATAATAAGAAAAACCATCGTGGAATGTGTAGCAAGGGATTTTGACAACCTTTCGATTCTCCAACATTGTAGACAGGAAGGTATCTTCACCTCGAGCTCCCGGAGGGTTATAAAAGGGTAGGGTTCGCAAGGGCTCTTTCAAATTGATACACAAGTTGGCACCGGAAATAAACCGGCAATTGTTTTCCCAAGGCACTTTCTCTGCTTTTTCTTGTTGTAATATGTCTGTCGAAGCATATGTGACGCCCCCTGTACGCATCAGATTGCTGATGCTTTCCCACGTGATAATATCGTTACTGATTGCTTTGATAAACACTCTAAAATCTTTTTCGCGAAGCTGTTCATTGAAGATAATCTGTGGAATTGGCGAAATATATCCGCAGTGATATCCGTTCGTCAAGTCAGCATGGACGATTTCTTTCAAGTGTGACAAAAATACACGTTGACCGCTCCACAGGCAAGTACCCTTTGTGTTGGTGACAGCCATAGGATATTCATCGTCATCCAAAAACAGCAAATAGTCCATGTGATGCTCTATGGCTGAAAACAAGACCGCGTTTCGTTTCCCGGCATATCCGGAACCAAATACCGAGTTTAGAGCATCCGGAGAAAAAGCGTCCTGAGCAGCCAGGCCAGAAATAGAATTGGAGGCATTTTTTTCTCCCATAAACACAATCCGATCAAACGCATCAACGATCTCCTGACTGAGATTTGTAAAGTCTTTAGAGCTTGTTTTTTGATAGTTTACGTCATAGGACACAAAAAGGCTTAGTTTTACATCTATGCCTATTGGCAATTCCTTTTTTGTTTCCTTCCAAATGCTGATATATGAAAGCAGAACTTTCTTAAATGAGCGACGGCCTGTGGCAAGGCCTATTCCGAGGTTTATTGTTTGGTTGGTGCGATTCATTGATAGTCCCTCCTAACATTATGATATATAGATTTAAGTTCGAGATTCCATCTTAAGATATTATTGGTCTATACTCAGCTACCTTTTTATAATAACGCAAAAGCTCTGGCACAATGTTTGTCCAGTCAAACTGTTTCGCTGTTATTAGTCCTCCTGATATAAGAGAATGGCGCAAATTATAATCGCGATATAAATGTATTATTTTGTCCGCAAGATCTATTGGATTTTCCATTTGGATCATAAGGCAGTTATTACCATCTTCGCAATATTCTTTTACACCATCGTTTGGGGTTGTTATGATGGAACATCCACACGCCATAGCCTCTAAGACCGGAAGCGAAAACGATTCATAAATCGAATTGCACAGGTATATATCAGCATCGGCAAGGAGCTCTGCAATTTTTTGCTGAGTAGGATTAACATAAACGTCCCCTGTGCATTCGTCAGGCTCATCGGGTGTAATCCATGAAAAACGATAGGGAACATTTTTAATTTTTAACAACTTCAAAGCTTCCTTAATTCCATGAATTCCTTTGAACATACTCTTATCGCTACCAATCGTAATTAGACGTATAGGTGAAACAGTACATGAAAAGCTTTTGGATTCTTTTGAAATCGTGTGTTTAAAAACACCTTGATCAATTCCATTATGGATAACTATGGCGCTTCTATGATAAACTTTGGCAATCTGATCAGCAGCGCCTTGCGAGACAGTAAAAATATCGTCGGCAAGCATGAATTGCGTGTCGATATAATGCTTCATCCTTTGCGATAATTGATCCGGATCAAAAAGATGGAAGTCCCCTTGTTCAAAGTATATAACCGGAGCGATTTTTCTGGCCACGCATTCTGATATTTCTCTCCAATAGGTCGCAATTATAAGCTCACAAGGTGGAATTCCTGTGGCGAGTTCAGTAGCAAAAGGTATCTGCAAATACTCTACCTCATTATATATTGGAAACCATTTTGGCTTTTCAAAGTGCGAGATTAGCGTGATTTTGTGTCCTGCTTTTATAAGAAGATTAGCATGCTGAAGAATTATTTTGGTTCCTCCACATATACCTGTATGTGTCATAACATAAACAATGTGTAGGGCATCGTTGAGATTCCCCTTCTTTACTAAATTCTGTCTACAAATATGTTTCATTCTTTTTTCTCTTCGTATAAATTCTCTTTTCCTGAAATTATCGAGATTCATAATCATCTCTCCTTTATGTCATTTATGTTATGTTTCAGCACCACACACATTTTTCATTTCGGCATTCACTAAGAGAAGACCGTTCGAAACAACATATTTTGAGCAAGGAAACTGTTATCTCTTTCATGTTAGGTGTGCGCAACTGTTTTCAACTATGGAAAAAATGCATACAATATCGTATTAAAACACAATAATGTAATTTTCCGGACATTCCCCTCCGTACCTTTATTTGCACAGTTTGCGTTTCCCTGTTCCGTTAAGCGGGTTCAGGCTGTTGATTTTACAAAAATACTGATAAAACTCCTGTACAGCA
>CAYOGG010000160.1:0-3232 GCA_964403455.1 uncultured Bacteroidaceae bacterium
AGGAGCTTGTGATCATGATAGGTATGCTGAACTTAATGAAATATTTAAAAGTTTAAGGAGAAATGCATTACAGAAAGTTGAGGAATAAAAATATGTTTGAACTAGATTTTAATGATAAGTCATGTGTAATTGTAAATAAAATATATAAATATATGAAAGATAATGATGTAGCCATTAAAAGTAGCCATGTTGCTGCGGATACATCACCATATTTCTTACTAAGTGATAATACATCAGTATCCTACAGAAAAAATGCAAGAAAATGGCCAACGAGCGGAATTGTTTTCTTTTGCTCTGCAGATAATAAAATAAAGAATATTCTCGAAAAAGACTTTGGGCTCGAAGTATTTGATAATTCTAGAGATGAAGATAGGCCAACTGCGGTATTTGTGCCAGTTGAAATGATTGATAATGTCATAGAAGCAATTAAGTAAAAATATGGGGCATATTCCAAATCGGAGTATGCCCCTGTGTAATTATTACTTAATAGTAATATACTTTGAGATGCTCTTTAGCATATTCTAGAGCTTCATTCAGTTTTGACTTTGATAAGCCCATTTCTTGACCAATACGTCTCTTAAACGTAAGCGCTTTATTTCGGGGTATAAAAAAGCCCCAGTTGTCATTATGACTACTGAGACTCTTTAGAATCGATAAATGTCTGTATTCGTTCTTGGATTCCTTCACTCCACGGTGACAGCTTATCAAGCTCTTCATCGGTCATATTCATACTCGGACGTTCACTGAGCAGGAACAGAATGTAGTCATATATTTTTATGTTATAAAGTTTTGCCATCTCAATAATTGTGTAGCAGAGCATACTTGCTTCTGCACCATCTTGAGAATCCGAGAACAGCCAGTTCTTACGGCCTACTGTTACAGGTCGAATACTGTTCTCGCTGTTGTTATTAGAGAGCGAGCATCTACCGTCCTCTAAGTATGTAAAGAGATATTCTTTACGATTCAAAACGTAATTAACTGCTTTTGTTAAGGATGATGAATTCGATGATTTCAAATCCAAGGCCTCAGCCCACGCCAAAAAAGCCTCTACAACAGGTTTTTCATCCTTGAGACGGCGTTTATATCGCTGTGTATATGAAAGATTCTTCTCTTTGTAAGTTCTTTCATACTCAAAAAGCTTGTTACAGTATAGTACTCCTTGTACTGCAGGATGATTGAAATCCTTCTCATGACCTTTTGGAATAGCTTCCATGAAGTACCTTCGTATGTGGGCATAACAGCAACAACGCTTTGCGTTTTTAAGCTTGTTATAACCGCTAAATCCATCGGCCATGATATAGAATCCCGGTGAGATTCCTTTAAGGAATTCTTTTGCGTTCTCACCGGCTCTGGTTTCTGTGTACTTGTAAAGTACGATTGGATTTAATCCATCCTCACCGGTTCTTGTAACCCAGAAATAGGATTTACTTTGAGGTCTCTTGTTCGGTTCCTTTAGTACTTGTACAGGAGATTCATCCATCATAATGAACTGTCTTTTCAGAAGTTCTCTATGGAAGTAATCAAACATTGGCTTGAAGTACTCTTTGGCTACGGCAATAACATTTCTTGCCATTGTTGCTCTTGTAATAAGTGCCTCGTGCTGCTTGAATTCCTGTTCCATTCTATACAATGGAACTGACTGTACATACTTTTGATATATGATATACGCTGCAAGTGATTCTGAAACATAGCTTCCAGGGATTAATGCAGGCTTACCGTTATCTTTGATAAACTGTGGTGCCTCGGTATCTTTGCATGAAGGGCACTCATAGGTTGTCGCATAATATATAACTCGTGTGAGTTTAGCAGGGATATACTTTATTTCCGTGCGAATTTCTTCCTTGCCAATCGGAACCATTGTAGTTCCACACTCAGGACATATCTTATCTTCATCTGATAAGGTATCAACTATAACCTCTTTAGTAGGAAGTTTATCAAACTGATCTTTAAGTGTAGGCTTTGGTTTTCTTTCACGAGTGTAACTTATTTCAATAAACTCGGGTTCAATTTCCTCGGTAGGGACTTCAATATCATCGAAAAGTGATAATTGCCCCGGAATATCAAAACCCTTGCTACGTTTTTCGCTAGATGAACCAAAAAGCTTCTTCTTAAGATATTCTATCTGTTCATTCAAAGAAGATATAGTATCGTTGAGATTTTTAATTGTTTCGTTCTGGGAACTAATAGTGATATTCAGTTGAGACACAAGATCTTTAAGTTCTAAAACCCTAAGATCTTCCTTGTCTGAAGACATGTATTTTACCCCTCTTTTTATATAATAAATTATACCATAAAAGAGGCGAAAAATCCAGTAAAACCAAGGGTTTTAGGGTGCTTTACCTAACTGAATTATACTATTTTTTTTAGTGCTTTTGGCTGCTCAATCTCAAGGCCCGACATAAGCCAGTCAAACTGTTTCCAGGTAATGGATTTACATTCATTACTATTTCTTGGCCAGCGGAATCGGCCCTGTATGTTTGAATCGAGACGCTTGTATAGAAGAACAAAGCCATCCGGTTCTCTCATTAAAACTTTTATTCTGTCGCAGCGTTTTCCGCAGAATAAATATATAGATGTTGTGTCCGGCATCATGTGTAGATGATCAATAACTATAGACATAAGTCCATCTATTGATCGCCTCATATCCGTATACCCTGTGACAACGAAAATGTTATTAGCACGTGTGATGTCACCTAGCATAGAGTTCCTCCTAAATACTTAAGAGTCTGCTTAAATAACATCTCATTAGTGTTGTTAACAAACCGAATAGTCGCATTAGAAAGAACTATTTCAACGACGGAATCTTTACTAGGTTCATTTGAAAAGCAAGCGTTTTGCTCCATTTTTTCTGGTAGGTTATCCGCCATAACAACATCAGGAGTAACTTCGAGCTTGACTATCTCGTGCTTAATAGGCATTTTATTTAGTCTTGAAATAGGATCAGGAATATCGGCATAGCCTGCTTTCTTAAGCTTAGAAACCCAGTTATAAAATGTGCCTGGATGAATTCCATGCTCCTGACACCACTGATAATCGGTGAGTCCGCTATTGCGACATTCGAGAATGTACTTGAGTTGTTGTTCCTTATTAACACCTTTGGTACGCATTGTAGTATTTACCTCCGAAATTAGATTTAGCTAGCATAAAATAGAGTAAAATGCTTGCTTTTTATATATCTAATTATGAGGTATTAATCTGGGTTTTAAAATCCACCCCGAAATAAAGCGGTTAC
>CAYOGG010000161.1:0-3222 GCA_964403455.1 uncultured Bacteroidaceae bacterium
TAATGAGTTTTAACGAGTTTATCGGAAAACTTTTCGGCAATAAGGCCACAAGGGATATGAAAGAAATTCAGCCCTGGGTCGAAAAGGTTAAACAGGCATATCCAAAGTATGAAAGCTTATCTAATGACGAGCTTCGTAATAGTGTTGTAGAGATAAAAAAGCGTGTGTCGGATTTTGTTATACCTGAGAAGACGCGTGTTTCGGAATTGAAAACTAAGGTTGAAGAGATTGAACTTGAAGACAGAGCCGAGATTTTCGGTCAGATAGATAAATTGGAGAAGGAAATCATGGACCGCTATGAGGTTGTCCTGGATGAGGTCCTTCCCGATGTTTTCTCCATCATAAAAGAGACTGCCAAAAGATTCACTCAGAACGAAGAGCTAACCGTTACTGCTACTGATTTTGATCGTGAGTTGGCTTCAAAACATGATTTTGTACGTATCGAAGATGACAAAGCCATCTTTAAGAATCATTGGCAGGCAGGAGGTAATGATACCGTTTGGAACATGATTCACTATGATGTACAATTGTTCGGCGGTGTAGTCTTACACAAGGGTAAGATTGCTGAGATGGCTACCGGTGAAGGAAAAACACTTGTTGCCACACTACCGGTATTTCTGAATGCATTGACAGGAAACGGTGTTCATTTAGTTACAGTCAACGACTATCTATCTAAACGTGACTCTGAATGGATGGGACCTCTTTATATGTTCCACGGATTAAGTGTAGATTGTATAGATAAACATCAACCTAATTCCGAATCTCGTAGAAAAGCCTATCGTGCCGACATAACATTCGGTACAAACAACGAATTCGGTTTTGACTATCTGCGTGACAATATGGCCGGTAATCCTAATGAACTGGTTCAGCGCGGTCACAATTATGCCATCGTCGATGAAGTCGATTCCGTATTGATAGATGATGCCCGTACCCCTCTTATAATCTCTGGTCCGGTACCGAAAGGTGATGACCAGCAATTTGAACAGTTGCGTCCGCAGGTAGAGCAGCTTTTTGAGGCTCAGAAACGTTTGGCTACACAGTTCCTGGCAGATGCAAGAAAAAAGATTGCTTCAGAAGATGAGAACGAGCGTGCAGACGGTTTCCTGGCGCTCTTCCGCAGCTTCAAGGCATTGCCAAAAAATAAAGCCCTGATTAAATACCTAAGTGAACCGGGTATCAAGGTAGGAATGCAAAAGACCGAAGAGATATACATGGAACAGCAGAATAAGCGTATGCCCGAAGCTGTGGAACCATTGTACTTCGTCATAGATGAAAAACTCAATAGTGTTGATCTGACAGATAAGGGTGTCGAACTCATCAGTGGAACGCAAAACGATGCATCATTCTTTGTGTTACCCGATATCGCTTCACAACTCTCCGAACTGGAGACGCACACAGAATATTCCAATGATGAAAAGCTCTCCAAGAAAGATGAATTATTGACAGATTATTCTATAAAAAGTGAGCGAATCCATACCATCAATCAGTTGCTTAAAGCCTATGCAATGTTTGAGAAAGATGTGGAATATATAGTAACTGAAGACGGACAGGTAAAAATCGTTGACGAACAGACCGGCCGTATCATGGAAGGCCGTCGTTACAGTGACGGACTACATCAGGCTATTGAAGCAAAAGAGCGTGTAGAGATACAGGCAGCCACTCAGACATTTGCTACCATTACTCTTCAGAACTATTTCCGTATGTATCACAAGCTGGCCGGTATGACAGGTACTGCCGAGACGGAAGCAGGTGAATTCTGGGATATATATAAACTCGATGTTGTAGTCATCCCTACCAATAAGCCGATTGCGCGTGTTGATATGAATGACCGTATCTATAAGACAAAGCGTGAAAAGTACAAGGCTGTAATAGAAGAGGTGTCAAAATTGGTAGAAGCCGGTCGTCCTGTATTGGTAGGTACCACTTCTGTAGAAATAAGTGAACAGCTCAGCCGAATGCTCACCATGCGAAAGATTGAGCATAGCGTCCTCAATGCTAAGCTTCATCAGAAAGAAGCCGATATAGTGGCCAAAGCAGGTCAGCGCAGCATTGTAACCATAGCTACCAATATGGCGGGTCGTGGTACCGATATCAAACTCAGTGATGAGGTAAAGCAAGCAGGCGGTTTAGCCATTGTAGGTACAGAGCGTCATGAGAGCCGTCGTGTAGATCGTCAGTTGAGAGGCCGTGCCGGACGCCAGGGTGACCCGGGATCTTCAGTATTCTTCATATCATTAGAAGACAATCTGATGCGTCTTTTCGGTTCCGAACGCATAGCTCCGCTTATGGATAAGATGGGTCTGGAAGATGATGAGATGATAGAAAACAGCTTTATCACCAAACGTATCGAACAAGCCCAGAAGAAAGTCGAAGAAAACCATTTCGGTGTACGTAAACGTCTGCTTGAATATGATGACGTCATGAATAAACAGCGTACCGTCATATATGAGAAACGTCGTCATGCGTTGATGGGAGAACGTATCGGAATGGATATAGCCAATATGATATGGGATCGTTGTGTCAATGCCGTAGATATCTGTGCAGACTATGAAAGCCTGCAGATGGAGCTATACAAAATATTGTCATTGGAGGCTCCATTCTCTGAGAAGGAGTATTACAGCCTGAAATCAGACGATATGGCAGATAAGATATTCAATGCTGCCATGGAAAACTATAAGCGCAAATGCGAAAAACTATCCCAGATAGTCAACCCCGTCCTAAAGAAAGTATATGAAGAACAGGGTGATCGCTTTGAAAATATCCTGATCCCAATTACCGACGGTCGTCGTATGTTCCAGATACCTTGTAATCTGAAGACCGCTTATGAGACAGAAGGTAAAGAAGTAGTCAAATCCTTCCAGAAAGCCATACTGCTGCATACCATAGACGACTGCTGGAAAGAAAATTTACGTGAGTTGGATGAATTGAAACACTCAGTTCAGAATGCCAGTTACGAGCAGAAAGATCCATTGTTGATCTTCAAACTGGAATCCGTCACTCTCTTTGATACGATGGTCAATAAAATCAACAACCAGACCGTATCAATACTAATGCGTGGTCAGATTCCTGAGCCCGATCCAAGTAAAGTACGTCAGGCTCCTCAGCAGAGTAGCACTCCCAGACGTGGTTATAGTGAGAGCAAGGCCGATTTGAGTGACCCGGGCCAACGCAGTGCCGCCGCTCATGACACCCGCAATCAGGTACGTGAACCTATCCGTGTAG
>CAYOGG010000162.1:0-3204 GCA_964403455.1 uncultured Bacteroidaceae bacterium
TATTAATTCTCTTTCTCACTGAGTGACATACGCTCTTTAATATAGTTTTCCAATACCTTTGTTGTAACTTCAGTTCCTAACGGGCTGCTGTTGATACAAACATCGTAATGTCTGGAATCGCCCCATTTACGATCGGTATGTCTGTTATGGTATTGCTTTCTCTTCTTATCATGACGCGCCATCTTAGCCAATGCTTCTGTCTCGTTCAGATGATACAATTCCATAATTCTCGCTTTTTTGCTTGCCTTATCACCACTGACAAATATCGTAATCAGATTCTTGAAATCCTTTAATACAACATCAGAACAACGTCCGACAATTACAAACGATTCGCCCTCTTCTGCTTTCTTTCTGATAAAATCAAACTGAAGTTCCGCAAGTATTTCTTCCATAGAATTAGAGTGCACCCCTGCTCTTCTTGACAGCATGAAATTTCGCGGCTTCTCGTCATATTTCTCAAGAACCTCAACCTTTATGTTCATATCATTGGCGATTGCATCCAACATACTCCTATCATACAACTTAAATCCCATATCTTCAGCAATCTTCGCCGCTATCTCATGTCCGGCACTTCCATATTCTCTACTAATCGAAATAATAGTCTGTCCCATCGCATTTTCCCTCCATACGCTCTAACAATATCTTATGAAAATAAATA
This sequence comes from uncultured Bacteroidaceae bacterium, assembly GCA_964403455.1. GTDB lineage: Bacteria > Bacteroidota > Bacteroidia > Bacteroidales > Bacteroidaceae > Colenecus. Next base: position 659 of record CAYOGG010000162.1, read on the forward strand.
TCATCGATATCGTTACTACTATTATAGTCGCCGGAGCGGCTGTTTTGCAATACTTTCCCCAGCCAATTACATGACCGTTTTTAGCTGCCACAGATGTACCGACAACATTTGCTGATGCACCGATTGGTGTTGCCGAACCGCCGATATCCGTACCCATGGATAATGCCCATGCCAGTGTTGATAAGTCTACACCCTGTGTTGCCGCTAAACTCTTGATAACAGGAATCATCGTTGCCGCAAACGGTATATTATCTACAAACGCGCTCGCAATCGCCGATACCCACATGATAATGGCAATCATTAACATCAAATTACCCTGACTGACCGCTCCAATTACACCTGCAATCATTTCCAGTGTACCAGTCTGCTCTAAGCCACCAACTACAATGAAAAGTCCAACGAAAAATAACAACGTTATGTAATCTATTTTCTTTAGTAATCGCCATGCATACTTCCCTGATGTCAGCAACGTCACTATAGAAATAATGACACCAATGGACGCAACCGTAAGTCCGGTCTGAGCATGTGTAACCAACATAACAACCGCACATGCAAATATAACACAACTGATGATGAAGTCCTTCTTATTCTTAATTGCTTCCTTCGGTTCCGGCATAGAAGCTAAGTCCTTGGCATCTACTTCTTCTTTTACCAACTCCTTGCGAAATACCAGAAAAAAGTAAATCACAATAAAAACCATACTGATTGCCGCCATTGCACCCGTATTCGTTATAAAATCTGCAAATGAATAGCCTAATGAAGTTCCGATGATAATATTTGGTGGATCTCCGCACATGGTTGCTGAACCGCCTAAATTTGCGCAGAAAATCTCCGACAAAATCATGGGAACAGGGTCAAATTTTAAAAGTTTTGCCAACTCGATTGTCACCGCTGCCAAGAAAAGAATGACCGTAATACTGTCAATAAACATGGCAAGCACAAATGACATAAACATAAATGCTATAAAGAGCGGAATCGGTTTATAATGAACCAGTTTGGCCAATCTCATACATAACCAACGGAAAAATCCTGCTCGTTCCATTCCCTCCACCATAATCATCATTCCTGCTATGAAAATAATCGTAGCCCAATTGATGCCTGATGAAGATTCTTCAACGCTTCCGGATACAAACCAAAATCCTTGCGTAAAAATATTGCTGACATTCAATGTTGCAAGGATTGCCTCCTTACTTCTCATTGCAAACCCAAACACACAGATAAGTGTTAGAAGTCCACAACCTAATGTCACATAATGTCTTTCAATCTTATCCCAAACTATTAGAACAAACATCGCTATAAAAATGATGATTGCTAAAATCTGCGCGACTGTCATGTCTATCTACCTCCCTTGTCATAAGTCTCTCTATCACAACTTGTCATTCTAGCACTACGGTCGCGGATTTGCAATTTGTAATTTCACTAATTTATCAGTTTCTTAACACAATAATTTGGGACTTTTTATCACTTTTCACCAATCAGTTCATATATCTCAGGTAAAGTAGGCGGATTCAATGGTATCGGAAATCTCGAAATAGCCACAGCTGAGCATGCACTTGCAAATTTTACAATATCATCATCACTCATATTTTGTGATATTGCATAGACACAACCTGCCTTAAATGTATCACCGGCTCCCAAAGTAGAAACAATATTTACTTTATACGGTTCAAAATATTTGATTTCTCCGCCACGTCTGCCATAGGTGAATTTATTCCCACCATGTGTAATAATGGTCAGACCATCTCCATTTTCCTGAAACAACGGAAACAATTCTTCACGCGTCATACCGGCATAATGATCCGAAATACATTCCCCTGAAATAACAGAGACTGCCGCATGTTTATGTAGGTAACTATCGTACTCACAATCAACCGTCACATAGGGTTTGCCATGCTTAACACAATACTCAGCCGCACGTTGCGTTGCTTCTCCAAAATAAGGATCAATTCCGGCAACTAAGCATTTTGCAATATCCTCTTCCTTCGGCATATTCCACCTGTTTTCACCGCTTGCATAATACTGATGAAACATTCCCATAGGAGAACGCACACCGTCTGCAATGATGACATAATCCTCAAGTCCATCATAATTTGGGTCAAAGAATAAAGAATCTAAATTAACACTCTTATTTTTGTAGAAATTCTTAATGACCGGCTCCACATTTACACCAATATGATTGCCGTCCATCCGCACATTTGCGCCCAAAGACGCCAAAACCGTTGCACATGTTCCCGTTTCCCCACCCGGAAGGCAGAATTTCTCGGACATTTCCGAGTACTCGTCCGGTTTGATAAAGCCGTCCTTTAGTAAAAAACTTGATGTTGCTAAAATCATTCCATATAAATATATCTCATTCTGCATACGCTTCTCCGTTCTGCCATTTTGCCATGGCCGCCGTCGTGAAAAGTAAACCCCACACTCTACTAAATCGTATAAGTTATAATAAAATTATATCGAAATATAAAAATCTTATCAACTAAAAAATTGATGCCTAATTAAGTTTTGGATTAAGTTGAATTAAGTGATTACATTGACTTTTTCACCTA
>CAYOGG010000163.1:0-3190 GCA_964403455.1 uncultured Bacteroidaceae bacterium
CGGTTTGGCACAAGCTTTGATTGTCGTTCTTTGCGTATGGTATTTCGGATTTTGGGTATCAAGGAAAGTGTTTCATGTTGATGACGAGATGGCAACAATGTTGGCCAGTTCAGTTAGTATTTGCGGTGTATCGGCTGCCATTGCCACCTGCGGCACCATCAAGGGTGATCAAAAGAAACTTAGTTATGTAATATCATTGGTAATGGTTGTAGCCATTCCAATGCTATATCTTATGCCATTGCTATGTAAATGGATTCTACCAATGCTTTTTGACGATCCTACAGCGATAGCACAGGTCGCCGGAGCCTGGATAGGCGGTACCATTGATACTACTGCTGCCGTAGCGGCCTCAGGAGGTATATTAGGTCCTGAAGCAGGCGAGACTGCCGTAATTGTAAAAGCCTCACAGAACGTTCTTATCGGCGTTGCAGCACTCTTTATCTCTATCTTCTGGTCAGTACGCAAAACACAGGGCATAGAAAAGCTATCGGGAAGAGTTATATGGCAACGTTTCCCGAAATTCGTAGTAGGTATGGTAATTGCATCGGTTATATTCAGCATCTGGTTCTCCGGCGGTGTTGAAATCGGAGAAAGTGTAATCAAATTCAAGGCTTTGGCCAAAAACTTTCAGGGAATATTATTCTCCATTGCTTTTGTCTGCATAGGTTTGGAAACACGTTTGGGAGAGATATTCTCAAAAGAAAACCGTCAATCACTGAAAGCATTCTTGACTGCACAAACATTCAATATCGTATTTACATTAATTGTAGCCGGCTTATTGTTTGGTGTAATAGCGAATTAATGGGTTATTAACGTAATACATCGAAAAGACGAACTTCTATTAACGAGTCTTTAGAAAGGCCTGTTTTGATGGACTGAATATCTGTATTGCCAAAATGATATGGAATGAGAACCTTTGGGGCAATTGTTCGAGCAGCTTTTATGCATTGCTCCGGCGTCATGGTATAAGGCTGGTTTGAAGATAAAAATGCTACATCTATATCCTTCAACTGTGACATCTCAGGTATTTCCTCTGTATCGCCCGACACATAAATTCTCAGTCCGTCTATGGTCAGTACATAGCCATTGCCATTACCTTTTGAGTGAAAATTTTTACGGTCCGGAGTCGAGTTATAGGCCGGCACTGCATCTATTTTTACTCCATGCGACAGTTCTATTTGCTGGCCATTCGAGATTACTCTTCCCATTTTTATTTGATTAAATGAGGAATTGTTAAGAAGTAAAACTGTTGATTCGTTGCTTATAGCCTGTATTGTAGACAGACTTAGATGATCAGCATGTTCGTGTGTTATCAAAATCACATCTGCTTTCGGGAAACTACTGTAATCAATTTCTGTCTGTCCTACCTTAGATACCGGATCTATCTGAATAATATAGTTTTGATAGTCTATGGATATGGATCCATGCTGGATCATTGTGATTCTTACCTTTTCACCGCTTTTTGTTGAGAAATCCTGAACCGGAAATTGACTCTGAGCAAAAGAAAACCGTGACAGAGAAACCATCATAGTGAAGGCCAGCAAAATCGATTTTATTTTCATAGCGCAATTTTTTTTGTAAAGATAGATAATATGGATAGCAAAACAATAGAGTCATAATAATAGTTCGGCATAAGACTTTTACGCATACTGAAAAAAGGACCCCATAAGTGATATGAGGTCCTTTTACCATTAAGACTTGGAAAATGATTAGTCTTTGAGCTTAGCTACGATAAATTCGCGATTTAATCGGGCAATATTACTTATTGAAACGCACTTTGGACACTCTGCTTCACAAGCACGAGTATTGGTACAGTTTCCGAATCCCAGTTCATCCATTTTGGAGAGCATAGCCTTTACACGACGTGCAGCTTCCAACTGTCCCTGAGGAAGGAGAGCCAACTGGCTTACCTTGGCAGAGACAAATAGCATAGCCGAACCGTTCTTACAAGCAGCAACGCATGCACCGCAACCGATACATGAAGCTGCATCCATTGCCAAATCGGCCTTTTCCTTTGAGATAGGAATTGCATTACCATCAGGAACACCACCGGTATTAATTGAGGTATAACCGCCTGCTTGCATTATCTTATCATAAGCACTACGGTCAACCATCAGATCTCTGATAACTGGAAAACCGGCCGAACGCCAAGGCTCAACCGTGATTGTATCTCCGTCTTTGAAACGACGCATATAAAGCTGACAGGTTGTAGCACCGGTTGCAGGGCCGTGTGCATGACCGTTGATGTATAGTGAACACATGCCGCAGATACCTTCACGACAATCGTGATCGAATACTATCGGCTCTTCTCCTTTATTGATGAGATCTTCATTCAGAATATCCAGCATCTCAAGGAATGAGGTGTCAGTTGGAATATCCTTCATTGGATATGTCTTGAAACAACCTTTCTCTTTTGGTCCTCTCTGACGCCAAACCTTTAATGTAAAACTTATATTGTTATCCATTTTTATTGCCGTTTATTAGTTCTTGTAATTTCGGGTCTGTACCTTAATATACTCATAGTTCAATGGTTCCTTCAATAACTCCGGAGCCTTGCCTTCGCCCTGATATTCCCAACACGAAACATATGAGAATTTGTCATCATGACGCAAAGCCTCGCCTTCAGGAGTCTGATGTTCCTCACGGAAGTGGCCACCGCATGACTCCTCACGGTTAAGACCGTCATATGCCATCAGTTTTCCTACCTCAATGAAGTCTAACAGACGGAGTGCCTTCTCAAGTTCAACATTCAGAGTCTGAGCATCGCCCGGAATACGCAGATCCGACCAGAAGGTTTTTTCCAAAGCATAAAGTTTGTCAATAGCATTCTTAAGAGACTCCTCTGTACGACCCATTCCTACATATTCCCACATAATGTGTCCCAATTCCTTGTGAATTGAATCAACGGAACGCTTTCCGTTAATCTTCATTATGCGAGCAATCTTATCCTTTACATTCTTCTCAGCATCAACAAACTCAGGTAAGTCGGTACTGAAACGAGGAACCTGAATCTGGTCTGCAAGATAGTTCTGAATGGTATAAGGCAACACAAAGTAACCGTCAGCAAGACCTTGCATCAAAGCTGAAGCACCAAGACGGTTTGCTCCATGATCTGAGAAGTTACACTCTCCGATTGCAAACAAACCTTGTATTGAGGTCTGCAGTTCGTAATCTACCCAAACTCCGCCCA
>CAYOGG010000164.1:0-3184 GCA_964403455.1 uncultured Bacteroidaceae bacterium
TACCGGTTATGGTAAGAATCCAATAATCTCAAGTGAAGATTTTGAGGGCAAGAATAAAAGAACTTTTCTAACATCATATATTTCTTACTTCACCACATTCTTATATAAAAAAACTTTGTTGGATGATAATCATTTGAGATTCACATCCGGCAAAAGTTCTGAAGACAGTATGCTGCTGGCTTGTGCACTAATCTGTTGTAAAATAATTGCCCAAGTTCGGTTACCTCTATATCACTATTGGAAATGGTCTCCGTCTCTCACTATGAAAAAAGACGAAAAACGTTATATTCAAAAAATGGATTCCATGGATAATCTGTTGGATGTTTGTCGAAAGAATTTATGGTATGACGAATTCAAGGATGAAATCGACTATATCTATTTCAAAAAAGGTTATATGGTTTCCATCTTCAACTATGTCAAAAACACAGAAAGACCATCCAATAATACCTTATCCTTAATACAAGATCATCTGATACAAATGATACCGGACTATAAGAAATGCCAATACATAAAAAACAATATTAAATTTCTTATCCTTGATAAACTTATATCATTCTCTCCAAGGATTTCTATTTTTGTAATCAGAATATATTTGTTCTTTCAAAAAACCATGCTTTAATGAGTATCTTATCCGACAAAGAATATATTAAGAATAAACGAGTGAAGTTCTTTACACGTTCTTTCGACCTGAAGCTGTATCGTTATTCGTGTGGACTATATAATGGATTATCCGATATCCCTGTTGTCAGACTAACCGATCAATCGGCTGACGGATATTTCTATACCATGCTATCCGATACTGAATGTGATATAGCAATCAACGTTGATGAGGATGCCTTTATTGTAAATATAGAAGCAGTACTTGAACTTGCTAATTTGGTGGTAGAAAAAGGCTACGCCAATGCAGGATGCCCTGATGGTGGAGGCTTTTGCCCTCGTAGCGGCAATCCGATTGTGACAAACCCGTTCTTCAACATCTTTAATCTGGAACTTATAAGAACAAAGTTCTCAAAAGCCGGTGTCAAGTCAGTACATTATCCGGATATTAAAAAGCAACTCATAGAGAGTTTTCCACCTGAGCGACTTATTACAAAATATGATTTCGATAGATACGAGTATGAACCCTATTATCAGTTCTTCTTCTGGTTGGCCGCAAACTTCAATACTCTATATCTGCCAAGTAAAAGACACTGCGACGGAATCTCCACAATTCTATTGGACAACAATGGAAATGAGTTATGTCTGCACTCATGGTTCGCCAGATTCTATAATATGCCTACTATCTTCGTAAAACTGATTCAGAGCGACAGAGGACGTCAAAAACAGCGTATTGATCGACTGATTCATGAAGCCTATTCAATACGGAATATTCCACTCCCAAGCTTTAATATTTTCGATTATCTGCAGTTTTTCTCTAACAATATCATCAGATGGATTATTAAAGTTCCCCAACGCATCTCACGTTGGCCTTACAAGCTAAAAAGGAAACTTACTGCCGGAAAGAACAAATAATCAAGAATACCACAATTCGCCGATATGGATTCAGAAGTAGTTTTGAATCTATACGAATTCTATATTATTTGTCTATATCCTTTATGCTATGAGCGATAAATCCGGTAACAGCTTCTCAGGATCTGCGTTTCCTTACTCTATATATTGCAACGGCTATAAAGGATAATATCGTTGCATACATTATAAAGACAAATATCACAGACACGGTATTTCCTTTTTTTACACTGTCAGGTTCAAAAATCATTGATATTTGATGTGTACCGGCAGGTACATTGATTGCACGGAGAATATAGTTCACCCTAAAGATATCCGTAGCCTTTCCATCGATAAAAGCCTTCCATCCATAAGGATAATATATCTCTGAAAATACTACCGTTCCATCGTTTTTTGAATTGGAGGTATATGTGAGTTCTTTAGGAGAATAGGTATTTAACTTTACACTTGCAGTTGAATCATTTACCGGTCTGAAACCACTTACGTAATCGGCAAATTGTCTATCCAAAACTGCCGTATTATTAAGATTTATATTCCCTAATGCAGCACACTCTTCATTTGGAGTATCCACAATCATTATGGAATCTATATACCAAGCATTACCCATTGCATAAGGATTGCGTTGAGGCACAACCTGTCCGCTTTCGTCAGTGACAATTATATATTTGCCATTCAACATGCTGATTATATCAAGATCCATTTTCGAGATATACCGGTCAATGAGATCCTGATATCTGCGAAGTTTTGCGGCACTATATCCTCCAATTGATTTCAAACGATATGAAGTACGGGCTTCATTGAATGTATTTGAAGCGAGATTCAGTACACGGAAGTTCGGGTCTTTATCTTGTAATATCGCCTGTTCATAAGGTTGAATTGCATAAAAATTGCTCTTTTGTTTGGGTGTAGCAAAATTGTCATCGTTCAAGAAACGCTTGTTTATAGGCCACATATCTGAAAAAATCAATACTCCCAAAATAGCTATCATCCAGTTTTTCTTGAGATTCAGGTTGACAAAAGACCATATTAATCCTCCTGAAAGCAATACAAATAGCAAAGACCGGAAAGAGTCACTCCTCAACATATCGGCACGTTCAGCAATTATGGCCTGATAAACCCATGCAGGTATTTGATTTGTAAAACCTGCATCATAAGAGGATTTGAAGTCACAAAGACTTCCACCGAACAGGGCAAGAATCAAACATATACCGCCAACTATTCCGGTTGAATAATACAAAGACTTATTGAGACTCTTTTTGTCAATAGTGCCGTCAATTAGCTGTTTTACGGCAAGGAAACCTAACAAAGGCATTGTAACCTCAGCCACAATAAGTATTGAAGAAACTGCACGAAACTTGTCATAAAGTGGGAAATAATTGAAAAACAACTCTGTAAGTCCCATAAAATTATGTCCCCACGATAGAGCTACAGAAAATAATGTCGCAATAAGCAATCCCCACTTGTATGGTCCCTTGACAATAAACAATCCTAATACAAATAAAAGGCATACAACAGCACCCATATAAACCGATCCAACAGTAAAAGGTTGTTCTCCCCAATAAGTAGGTGCCGATTGACAAAATGCCTTTGAATCCGCCTTTGGAACTCCATTTTGGACCAATGTCTCATATAGCTTTGAGTCGGTACCTACATTATAGCCCGAAGCGGTTCCCATATA
>CAYOGG010000165.1:0-3169 GCA_964403455.1 uncultured Bacteroidaceae bacterium
TTCAAGGCATACAGAGAATAAAACTGAATAATATCTCACAAACAGCCCCATATCTTTACGGTAATATAGAAGTTTTTCCGGAAGTACCTCCATCACTGAAAAGTAAGGAGTTCAAGGCAGTAGTGGATTCGTGCAAAGATGTGGCATTGAAGTACATAAAATATTCCGATGATATTCAGCCGGATGCATCATTTGCATTGAAAAATATCAATAACGGAATGTTCCTGATCAATTTCATCTGTGCCAATCTGCCTTTTGAAATCAGTGACAAAATGAAACTTCTTCGTGAAGGTACTACTATCAGTCGTGCCATGCGTCTTCTTACCATTCTGAACAAAGAAGTCCAGTTGGCCGAGCTGAAAATGAATATTCAGAAACGTACTCATGAGGACATCGATAAACAACAGAAAGAGTATTTTCTTCAACAGCAGCTTAAAAATATTCAAGATGAACTGGGTGGCAGTGTCCAAGATCAGGATATAGCTGAGATGCGGGAAAAAGCCGAAAAAAAGCTATGGAGTGACGAAGTAAGCCGACTGTTCGAAAAAGAACTAGGAAAGTTAGAACGCACAAATTCTCAATCTCCGGACTACAATATACAACTATCATATCTTCAGACAGTATTGAGTCTACCTTGGAACGAATTTTCCAAGGATAATTTAGACATGAAGAATGCTCAAAAGGCCCTGAATAAAGATCATTACGGACTGGAAAAAGTTAAGGAGCGCATATTGGAACATTTGGCCGTAATGAAGTTGCGAGGAGATTTCAAATCTCCAATTCTCTGTCTATATGGGCCTCCCGGAGTAGGTAAAACATCTTTAGGACAATCTATAGCTCATGCATTAAAGCGTAAATACGTAAGAATATCTTTAGGAGGATTACATGACGAAGCTGAAATACGAGGTCACCGCAAAACATATATAGGAGCCATGCCCGGCCGCATCATCAAAGGATTGATCAAAGCCGGCACATCAAATCCGGTATTTATATTGGATGAGATTGATAAGGTCAGTCAGATGACAAACCAAGGAGATCCTTCATCTGCATTACTTGAAGTTTTAGACCCTGAGCAAAACAACGCATTTCATGATAACTTCTTAGATATAGACTTTGACCTTTCGAAAGTCATGTTCATAGCTACTGCAAATAATCTGAATACGATATCCGCCCCACTTCTCGACAGAATGGAAATTATCGAAGTCAGCGGTTATATCACAGAAGAGAAGATAGAAATAGCAAAAAAACATCTTATCCCAAAGGAGATGGAAGCCAATGGCATTCCCAAAGGCTCTGTTTCCATTCAGAAGAATACAATAGAGGCAATCATCGAAAACTATACACGCGAGTCCGGTGTTCGCGATTTGGAAAAGAAAATAGGAAAAATATTCAGGCGTTTAGCCTGTCAATATGCATCCGATGGAGATTTTAAGAACAAGATTATCAAACCCGAAGATTTGAAAGAACTTCTCGGAGCGAAACCATATACTCGCGACAAATATCAGGGAAATGATTATGCCGGAGTTGTTACAGGTCTGGCTTGGACGGCTGTTGGCGGAGAGATACTTTTCGTCGAAACAAGTCTCAGTCGAGGAAAAGAGGGCAAACTGACACTTACCGGAAACTTGGGAGACGTAATGAAAGAATCCGCTATGCTAGCCATGGAGTATATTCGATCCCACGCGAATCTATTAAGTATCGATCCTGCTGCATTCAACTCATGGAACGTACATATCCATGTACCGGAAGGAGCTATACCGAAGGACGGCCCTTCAGCCGGTGTTACTATGGCAACGTCCATTGCATCTGCCTTTACCCAACGTAAAATCAGACAGAATCTTGCCATGACAGGAGAGATAACGCTACGAGGAAAGGTATTGCCGGTAGGTGGCATTCGCGAAAAGATATTGGCCGCAAAACGTGCAGGCATTACAGATATCATTCTTTGTTCCGAGAACAAGAGAGATATTGAAGAGATTCCGGTTGAATATCTCAAGGGTGTGCAATTCCATTATGTCAAAAACATAAGCGATGTATGGAAGATTGCTCTTTTAGAAGAAAAAGTCACCAATGCACAAGAGATAATAGGTTGACATCATAATATTTAACTCCCAGAAACTTGTCAAAGCTAAAATTTTCCCTTCAGCATAAAGATGCCCTGTCTCAAGCTCGTGCAGGTATAATAACTACAGATCACGGTACCATCGAGACCCCGATATTCATGCCGGTAGGTACTGTAGGATCGGTAAAAGCCGTACATGTCAATGAGTTGACCGATGACATCAAAGCTCAAATTATTTTGGGAAATACATATCATTTGTACTTGCGTCCCGGATTGGATGTATTGGAAAAAGCCGGAGGGCTTCACAAATTTAACGGATTCGACAGACCTATGTTAACCGACAGTGGAGGTTTTCAGGTCTTTTCGCTTACGGGACTTAGAAAAATGACAGAAGAAGGAGTTACATTTCAGTCTCATATCGACGGTTCACGCCACCTCTTCACTCCTGAAAAGGTAATGGATATAGAACGTTCCATAGGTGCGGACATAATGATGGCCTTTGATGAATGTGCTCCGGGTACATCCGATTACAGATACGCGAAACAGTCTGTGGAACGTACTCACAGATGGTTAGATCGTTGTATAAATCGTTTCAACAATACAGAAGACAAATACGGTTATCATCAAGCCCTTTTCCCTATCGTTCAAGGATGCGTATACAAGGACCTTCGCACCGAGTCTGCAGAATACATTGCATCAAAAGAGTGTGAAGGCAATGCTATTGGAGGATTAGCTGTCGGAGAACCCGCAGAAGTCATGTATGAGACCATAGAGCTCGTAAACGAAATTCTACCAAAAGACAAGCCGCGTTACCTTATGGGAGTAGGTACACCTGAGAATATTCTTGAAGGAATTGCATTAGGAGTAGATATGTTCGACTGTGTCATGCCCACTCGTAACGGCCGTAATGCGATGCTTTTCACAAAAGATGGTATCATAAACATCAGAAACAAAAAGTGGGAAGACGTCTTCGAGCCGATTGAAGCAGGTGGTGCTTCTTATGTAGATACATTGTATTCAAAAGCCTATCTTCACCATCTTTTCAAGGCGAAAGAACTGTTAGCTCTTCAGATTGCGTCTATTCACAATCTGGCATTCTACTTATGG
>CAYOGG010000166.1:0-3121 GCA_964403455.1 uncultured Bacteroidaceae bacterium
TTACACCCAACTATCTGATTATTTAATATTTTTATTTTTCTTCTACTGCCGCCTGAGCCGCTGCTAACGAGCATTGATTATCAGCAACATATATCGGGATTGGGAAACATTTGGGAAACATTTAGAGCATGTACTGCACATTCTGCTTCCATGTGCCAATCGATTAATTTCTATTCTTTGCTATTGTCCTTTCTATTTTTTAGGGTTAATACTTATCGCTTCACGTGCATTTTAGCACGTTCTGCAAATTTTGCTTGCAAAATTAACGAATAATCTACAGAACACCAAACTTCCTGCAAGTTATTCGCGTTTTTCATGCAAAATAAGCCGTTTTATTGTAAAACAAGCACCAAATCATATACTCCAGAGGGCAGTTCTCTTTCGGTAAAAAGAAAAGGCTTGCCAGTCCATGCAGTTTAGGTTTAAGTTTAGATGGGCTTATATATATAATAAGGTAGGTAAACTTGAATTGAGAACAGGCAAGTTTATTTTTCCAAGTTTGAAAAGGTCATGTATTATACATGGATGAATGTAAACTTAAACCTGCTGCCATATTTTCTCTTTTAATCGAAATGAGACTCTGATAAATACGAATACCTCGTAAAATGTAGTCAACTACGGGGAATTTTTATATTCTCCGTAACTTTTTACAAATAACATTCGTGATTTTCGATAAATGATTGTAACTTTGCACCCAAAACAGTGAATGAGATGAATAGAAAAGACATCATAGAAACACTGCAAAAGCAAGGCGGGTTCATGACCACAGGTGAAGTGAAAAGCCGTGGTGATTACGAACACCTGCGCCGTGCCACAGTGGACGGAACGCTAATGCGAATCCGTCAAGGTGTTTATGCCGAGACTTCTGCGCTGGCAAACAATATGATTGATGTACAGCGCATAGTACCTAACGGGGTGCTTTGCCTTTATAGTGCATTTGCCCACTATGGACTTTCTACGCATGTGCCAGCAGCTACATGTATCGCCATCGATGCCAAGCGAAAGGTACGTCTGCCCGAATACCCTCCCATAGACCTATATTATTGGAAGAAGGAGAACCTTGAGTTTGGCGTTATGGAAAAGGAGATTTCGGGATACAAGGTTCTTATCACAGACATGGAGCGATCTGTATGCGATGCCGTAAAGTACCGCAACAAGATAGGTCTTGACGTGTGCGGTGAGGTAATTGACAATTATCTCAAAAATGAGAATCGCAACATCACACTTCTCCATGAATACGCAGGGAGACTAAGAGTAAAGAACATCTTGACTAAATATCTGGAGACCAGACTATGACAAAGAATATTGGAAAGTCAATTAAGACACGTCTGCTAAACCTGGCAAAAGAGGAGAAGCAGGATTACATGAAGGTGCTTGTGAGATACTTGCACGAACGCTTGTTGTTCCGCATTTCAGCAAGCCCTTATAAAAGTCACTTCTTGTTGAAAGGAAGTTCCCTGCTGTATGCATTGGATGGTTTTAAGGCTCGACCCACCATCGATATTGACCTGCTCGGTGAGCGCATCAGCAATGATAGGGACAGCCTAAAAAGAGTGTTCCAAAAAGTATGCAGTGTGGAATGTGAGGATGATGGTGTCCGTTTTGATGCAGATTCCCTTGAACTGGAACCGATAGCCATTGAGAAGAAATACCCTGGCACTTGTGTGAAGGTTGTGGCCCACTTGGACACTATAGTGCAGCAGGTATCTGTTGACATAGGCTTCGGTGATGTGGTTACGCCTTATCCAGTCTCATTGGATTACCCATTATTGCTTCCCGATGTTCCAGCTGTAGAACTCTATGCCTATTCGCTGGAAACGCTGATTGCTGAAAAGTTTCACACCATGGTTGACCGCGACGAGAGTAACAGCCGTATGAAGGATTTCTTTGATGTGTACCAGCTCTTCACCTATCATGAAATAGACAAAGCTCTTCTAGAAGAAGCCATAGTCAGCACCTTCAAGAACAGAAATACATCATACAAAGATAACCTCGCCCTGTTCACGAACACGTTTGCCCAAGACGATACACGTAATGCCTGGTGGAAAGCGTTCTTGAAAAGGATTCGTTGGAAGGAACATATTGACTTCTCTGATGTAATGAACTGCATTAAAGAGAATCTACAAGAATATTGGAACGAAGATGTCATGGGACGATAACTGAAAAATCGCCCTTGCTTCTTTACTACATATATAATAACCGATTTCAGGAAAGCTGCAAGGAGTTTGTCATTACATCCATGACTTCCTGTTGGAGATAACAACTCTCCAATGAAAGCCGAATGTGTCCTGACCTCATAACTCTGAAGACCAAGAATAGAAAACACATTGAAGGTATCTCCATTCTTGATTCTCTGGGCTTGAAGTCTTCTGTCTTTTTCGACTAGTTTCAATATTTTGTCAAGTAGTATTTGCATTACGTCCTTATTTTTTTGTAAACCACCCTCCGAAATATTGTAAACTAGTTGTAAACCGGAGGCATCATGGACTGCTTTTGTTACGTGTAGAACGTGTTGAAAAGAAGAGAGGCAAGTGCCTGCTGTTTAAGCACTTGCCTCTTATCTCATTAATTATCAGTATCTAAGGATTATTCTTCAACCGCTGCTTGCGCCGCGGCTAATATTGGGAAAACTCATCTGATTATCAGTTAATTACGAAAGGACTGGTCAACATTTTGAATGCATTTTTTGCACATTCTGCGCATTCTGCAAGTTGACATTGGTTCCTTACGAGAATTGCATTCTCTTACGTAATAACATCTATCATTTCTTTATCTTCATTTTTAGGGGTTAAACTTTATTTGGACAACATTAAATTGTGTCTGCACTCTCTTTGAATGGCTTCACATACAGCGAATCGGAAAAAAACGTCACAACACGTTCTGCACATTCTTCTTGCAAAAATACTAAAAAAACTTCAAAATCAGACTTGTTTTTCCCATTTTTCGTGCAGAACATGCTTGTTTTAACATAAATAAGACCAAAGTAGCATCTAAAATCCATTCTTTCGGTCAAAAAAGAAATAGTTTCAGGTTTAGGTTTAAGTTTAGATGTTCTTATATATATAGTAAGGTATAGTAAACTCAAAACAGAGAATTGGAAGGTTTAATCTGTTAGTTTAAA
>CAYOGG010000167.1:0-3101 GCA_964403455.1 uncultured Bacteroidaceae bacterium
ATGATGAAAAGTTCAATATTGGATGAGCTGGTAAAAGCAAATAGAATGCCTGTATTATTTGTCGGTTCGGGGATTTCTAAAAGATATTTATTTGGTTATCCATCATGGGAAGAGTTGCTTGAGAAATCTTTTGAAAAATTTGAAACTGATCCGTTTCAGTATCAAAAGCATCTGGATGAGTGTAGACGTAAGAAGATGTCTGATTTTGACATGAATGTATACATGGGAACTTTAATTGAAGAGCAATTTAACGCTGCTTTTTATGACCGGAAAATTAAACTTGGAATTGGAAACAGTAAAAATCCAAGTTGGGTAAAAAGAGGGATATCTCCGTATAAGATGTATCTTGCTGACTTCTTTAAGAAGCAAAAGTTAAATAGAGCCCCTAAATTACAGGATGAACTTGTAAAATTTAGAGCACTGAAAAATAAAATATCGGCTATTATTACAACTAATTACGATACATTTTTAGAACAAGAAGTATTCAATAAAGATTTCCAAGTATATGTAAGACAACATGAGTTGTTCTCTGCTGATAGTTATAATATAGCTGAGATTTATAAAATCCATGGTAGTGCAACGGATGCAGAGTCTATTATTATAACTCAAGATGATTATGAACATTTTAGGGAATCTCGAAAACTTATTATTGCTAAAATGCTTACTTTGTTTGCGGAAGCTCCAATAATATTTATGGGATATTCTATGACGGATGAGGACGTTAGAAGCATTATAGAAGATTTCTTGGGGTGCTTGTCCGAAGAGCAATTGGTAGATATACGTAAACATTTTATTTTTATCAGTTATAAAAAAGATGAGAAAGAACTTATAGAAATAGAGCGGACTATAGTGACCAAGAATGGAGTTGAAATACCATTTGTTGAAATTCAAACTGATAATTATACAAAAGTATATGAAAAATTGGGACGGTTAACTCCGGGTATATCTCCAATAAGGGTTCGTGAAACTAGAAAAGTTGTTAAGACAATTGTTGACCAAAGTATGACTTCACAGGATGCGGAATCTATTATTGTGGGAATTGATGATCTCGAGAACATAGATTTGTCTACAAAACCGTTAGCCATAGCGATTGGATACAAAGATAATATTTTAAATAAATACGGTTATGGAAGATTTGAAGATAGTCAGATTTATGAAGATATTATCTATGACAATAAAAACTTTGATTCTGCAGCTATGTGTGATGAAAGATTAAGAGGAATTCCGATAAATAGATTACTTCCGGTCTATAAATATGTAAAAGGAAGAGAAATTCCGAAGGATAGCAAACTTTATATTTACATACAAGGACATAATTCAGTGGGAAAAATTATTGCTAACAATGTGGTCAAAAGGTTAAAAAACACGCCAGTTTTTGATACATATGATAAACTTGTCGAATATATGGATACAACTGCAAATTGCAGAAAGAGCGCAATGGCAGTATTGAAAAATATTGATATGTTAAGCATAGAACAATTGCGAGACGCGTGTAAATATTTGTTTGAAAAATATCCCAACGAGTATGCATCGGAATCAAATACAAAAAGATGCATTATGTGTTTAGATTTTAAAGAAAATTACAAATAAAAAAGAAATGCTAGTAAACCTTTCTTGGATAAACCAAGAACATTACTAGCTTTCTTTTTGATATTAAAGAACATTTAATGTTCTATGTTCTCATTATATTATATGTCGCGTTAAGTGATTTATACACTTTTATATCGACTGAAGTTATGATACATTTTTTCGCACCGATTGTCAATGAAAAAATAAAAGTAGATCTGTTTTACCTTTTCTGCCCGTTCGGGATCTCTGTGATACTGCAAAGATTGGACAGTACACAGGTGTAGAAGTGTTTACTATTTTTGACAAAATCGACATCGGTGCCTATAATAAAAATCGACATAAGTGTCGAAAATGGAGACATAGATATGATTAGAAAGAAGGAACGAACAAGAGAAAGCATTTTAGATACTGCATACGAGTTGTTTGCAAGGGATGGATTTAATAAGATCACTATGAAAGATGTCTGCGAAGCAACCGGAATGAGCAGAGGCGGGTTATATAGTCATTTTGGAAGCACAAGAGAATTGTTTGAAGCAATTCTTGAGAAAATCAACCGGAAAGATGAAATGAATTTTCAAAAAGAAATAGAAGATGGGATAGCGGCAACAGTTATTCTTGACAGAGCACTTGCACTGATGAGGAATGAGATGGAGCATTCAGAAGATTCACTGTCTCTGGCAATGTATGAATATTCAGGTACCTGCTCGAATGATAGGATGAATTACTTCAACAGGATAGGTGAAAAGAAATGGTCTGATCTTATTGAATACGGAATAGTCAGAGGCGAATTCAATACAGTGAATGTCAAAGAGATTGTTAATGTAATTCTCTATGCTTATCAGGGTGTTCGAATGTGGAGCAGAATTGTAAGTATGACACCCGAGGTGTATGATTCGATAACGAATCATATTAGAAAGCAGTTGATAAAGGAACAATAGATTATGGTATTTGAAACAGAAAGACTGATTCTCCGTCCTTGGGAGGAGAAGGATGCAGAAAGCTTATATAGATATGCGAAAGATCCTAAGGTTGGTCCAATTGCAGGATGGCCTGTTCATACAAGTGTGGAAAATAGCCTTGAAATCATAAAAAACGTGTTATCTGCAGATGAAACATATGCTGTGTGTCTGAAAGAAGATAATGTGGCGATAGGTAGCATAGGTTTAATTCCTCCTGCTCAGTCGTATACTGCTGTTGCAGATGATGAGATAGAGGTGGGATATTGGATTGGAGTACCATTCTGGGGACGAGGACTGATTCCGGAAGCAGTCAAAGCATTACAGAAGCATGCATTTTTGGATTTAGGCTTCAGTGCTATGTGGTGCGGGTATTATGACGGCAATGAAAAATCGAAACGATGCCAGGAGAAGTGCGGCTTTGTGTATCATCACACGGAAGAAAATAAACCGTGTGAACTTATGGGAGATGTAAGAACAGAGCATTTCACTTTTCTTACAAAACAAGACTGGTTGGATAATCAGAATAAGAAGTTGGTTTTTTATGTTCATGGAAAAGGTGGAAGTGCTTCAGAA
>CAYOGG010000168.1:0-3084 GCA_964403455.1 uncultured Bacteroidaceae bacterium
GGCATAACGAGATATGCCTGACCGTCATCATCAACAAAGATGCACGGGTCAATACCTCCAATGCCCTCAATAGGAGTTGCCTGAGGAATATATGGGCCCTCCGGATTATCGGCAATTGCCACACCTACGCGGTTGCCGCCTCCCATACGCTGTCCCTCTACCGGTTTTGCTCCGGCCGGGAAATAAAAATAGAATTTACCATTCTTATGCTGTTTGCAGTCAGGTGCCCACATTGAATAACCTTTCGGGTTTACCCAAGGTGCAGAATACTGGGAAACTATCATACCGTGATCCGTCCAGTCTGTAAGATTCGATGAAGAGAACACGTGATAATCTGCCATACAGAACCAATCCTTACGTGCAAAATCAGCTGGAGCTTTAATATCATGAGATGGATAAACAAACACACGGTCACCGACAACAAGTGCTGACGGATCAGCGGAAAATTGATCTCTGATAATTGGATTCTGAGCTGTAGCAATTGAGCCTATTAACGTCAATGCTGCAAAGGCTAATAATCTTACTTTCATTTTTTATTTTATTAATTAGTAGTAATCGACTTGACTATCAACAGTATGGAATTACACGTTGAATATTATTAACAATTTTCAAAAGCATAATTAAGCAAAGGTAAATAGTTTTGGACAATAATTATGTTACTGCTCTTTAAATATCTTAAATCATTCAACAATAAAACGATAAATCCGGGAATTACTCATATTATTTTAAAAGTTCAATGCCCTTTCTAAGAGAATCATCCAGATCATTTATTATTTGATAATACTCCTTCATACTCCAAAGGTTTCTTGCCACCAAAGCCTTCAATTGAACTGTAATAATCGGCAGACATTCATTATACAACTTCTCGTTATACTCGATTTTCATTGAGGCAGCTTTTTCCAGCAACATATCCATTAATTGTCTATCCGGCTGGTACATAATACGAAACTGTTCAAAGTTCTTGTACTTGCGCATCAACTGCTTTCTCTGACTTTCTACATAAGATAGTGTAGTCTGTAGTACTACTCCTTTTGCATTAAGCTGCCTATAGTAAATATTTGTTTTGGTCGTATCCAACGGAATAAAAGAGTCCGGCATAATACCACCTCCACCATATACAGTCCTATGTTCAACAAGAGTCGAGTACTTCAAAGAATCAGGAAAATGTATGCTATCCGCATTTGTCAACTCCCCATGATTAAAACGTTCCAAGATATCATCACTATAATCGATATTCTTGCCGTAAGGTTTCTGAATACACCTTCCTGCCGGAGTAAAGTATTTTGCGATGGTCAGACGAATCATAGAACCGTCTTCGAATTCTATAGGACGCTGTACCAAACCCTTTCCGAAGGACCTGCGACCAACTATAGTCCCACGATCCCAGTCCTGAACGGCCCCGGAGACAATCTCCGTAGCAGAAGCAGAGTACTCGTCAATCAGTATAACCAACCTCCCATTTAGAAAATTACCGTTTCCATCGGCAACATATCCACTTTTCGGTGAACGATTGCCTTGAGTATAAACAATCAACTGATCCTTCTTTAAGAACTCATTTGCAATGCCTACAGCAGCCATCAGATAACCTCCTCCATTCTCCTGTAAATCCAATATCAGAGATTTTGCTCCTTGTGACTTCAAATCAGCAAGTGCTTTTTCAAATTCCTCAACGGTAGTAATACCGAAATTGGATATCTTTATGTAACCTACATTAGAAGTTGCCATATAACTGACATCAACAGTATTTATTGGAATTTTATCACGAATAACATCAAATGTCAATAACTCATCCATGCCGTACCTCTTGATACCGAGCTTAACCAAAGTACCTTTTGGCCCGCGAAGACGTTTCATGATAGCCTGGTCGGACATACCTACACCGGCAATAACAGTATCATTTACCGTAACAATACGATCTCCGGCAAGAATTCCTACTCTCTCGGATGGTCCGTCAGGCAACGGTTGAACAATGAAAAGAGTATCTTCGACCATATTGAACTGAATACCGATTCCATCGAAGTTTCCTTGTAGTGTCTCATTGGATTTTTCGACCTCTTCCGCTGTCAGATATGTAGAATGCGGATCCAGGTCGCTTAACATGCCACGGATAGCCGATTCAACTAAATTATCGGTCTCGACCGGCTCTACATATAGGTTGGAAATAGCACTCTCGGAAATGAGAAGCTTCTGCAACTGCTTTTCATCAACATTTTGAGCCGATACCGTCAATGCTGTGAAGGATATTGAAAATAATAAATATATAAGTTTCATAATGATTTATCTTTTTGGAAAGGTATCAATAACAAATTCATCTACAGATCTTCCGTATTTTATCAGTTCTTTGACCATACTGCTGCTTATATGCTGCAATGTCGGAGATGCAGAAAGGAAAACTGTTTCAGCACTATCCAAAGTTCTGTTAATGTCGGCTATGTTGCGTTCGACTTCAAAATCCGATACCGAACGGATACCACGAAGTATGGCATCAGCATTCTCATCACGCATGGCATTGACTGTTAATCCGTCATAACCAATGACTTTAACACGATTATCTGTAGCATAGTACTTTCCAATGGAATCGACTCGCACTTCAATCGGATATAAAGGATTCTTGCATCCATTTACTCCGACAGCTATAACTATACTGTCACAAAACTTCAAAGCCCTTTTTACCATATCGGCATGCCCTACAGTAAAAGGATCAAAAGTACCCGGATACAATAGTTTCATTTTCTTGTTTTTTACATTTCTCACCATTATACATTCATCACCATTTTTCTCCCTCGTCTTCATCTACAAGGTCCTGTTCAACCACTAAGTTGTCAATAATGAAATTCTGGCGTTCCATTGTATTTTTCCCCATATAAAACGACAGAAGATCACTCACAGCATCGGTTTTTTGCAGCGTAACCTGTTCAAGACGCATGTTCTGACCGATAAAGTTCTTGAATTCATCGGGAGAAATCTCACCAAGTCCTTTGAATCGGGTAATTTCAGGATTAGGACTCAGTTTCGCAATTGCCACCTTTCTCTCCTCATCGGAATAGCAGTATATAGTCTCAAATTCACCTTTTTCCGTTACTA
>CAYOGG010000169.1:0-3083 GCA_964403455.1 uncultured Bacteroidaceae bacterium
TTATTATTTTGCTTATCTAAGCTTCTCGTTGCTTTCGCGTATATTACTCGATAATAGTAGCAACTCTTCCTGAGCCTACTGTTCTACCACCTTCACGCTCCCGGTTTTGGCTTTGTCGCTATCTTCTACCATGTTTTTTATTGATTTTATGCTGTTTTTAGGCACTATATACATTATGTATTTTTATTTTCCAAAATTATTGGAGCCATTTTGGAGCCATCTAGACTCTAACACATCAATCGTTATTTGTCCATCTTTTTGTCATAACAATTCTTATGAAACTGAAAGTATCATCTGTTCGACATATTGGAATTTACAGAAACTTAAGAACACCTAATATCAGCAAATGCAACGGATAAAACACATAGTAACCATATTGCAGTATCTTATTATGATATCCTTGCTTCCCTCTATACAACCATATCGGTATCAATGCTAGCAGGGCAAATCCTTGCCTTGTGATGAATTGTGTTGTGTCGAATAGGTCTACCTCATAACCAAACCCACCAAGCAATTCAATATTGATATACCACATACACAACAACTGCCCAAGATAATGCCACCACATTTTTCCTCTAAAAAATAGAATGTGAGTACCATAAGAATACCAGCGTTATAATAATCTACAAAGGTAATGATTCCACCAATATAAGCAACAGCAAGTGTTGTGATACCAATTATAATTCGCTTCCAAAGTTTGTTTTCTTTTACTTTTTCATTCCAATGAATCAAGCCAAGTGCAATTAGAAATGTCCATAGAACGTTCTGATGGATGGGATAAAATACACTGCTTCCCATTGCAATGTTAGAATCGATTGTAACAAGGCTGAAGTAGTATCTTATCCGCTTTTAAAACTTCCTTACTTTTTCTCAACCGACAGAACCTTCCCCATAAAAGGATCAACCTCTGATATCGTACCTGTATAAGTTACAAGTACTGTATCTCCTACAGCAATCTTATCCAGACCTTCCGGCTTCTCTTCAAAAGTAAATGCATAACTAACCTTATCATCATCCGTTATGATAAACATAAAGTCTTTTATTTCGTCTACTTTTCCTATTACTTCCGACACATCTTCATCTACACTATTCTTATCTCTCTCTGGCGGCATCGGTTCCTCCTCCATAACTTCACTCTGCATTATGCTCACAGGAGTTTTGGCATCCTCTTTTCCGTTTCCTTTCGAACATCCAACCATAACACCTGCACATACAGTTAAAACAGCTAACATCATTAATATTTTTTTACTCATTCCTTACCTCTTTCCGGGAACTGCTTTCCCTATTTTCTTATATCCTTTAGACGTACCAACTCATAAAATTGTTTCAAGTAAACACTATATTTATCTACTCTATGTAACTTCAACACCAAAATATTTAAAAACAAAAAAGCTCTCCATCGCTGGAAAGCCTTTCGTTTCATCCCCAAATTATTTTCTGATCTCCTTTAAAACTTCTGCCGGAATTTCAAATTCAATCATTCCCATATACATAGGAGCCACGTCCCCTTCATTAAAACAGATTACCACATCATTATTTTGGTTAATATAAAAATCCGTTTCTTCCGTAATAGCATGAAAATTCATTTCCTCCATTTCATCATCTAACCAATATAAAATGTTTTCATCTTTTTCCATCTGACTCCGCATCTGTTCTTTAATATTTTCACTGATGGGAGTAATGTAATCCACACCTTCCGCAAATATATCTTTTAACTGTAATCGCTTACCGGAAGTCAAATCAATGGTATAAAAATAAGCCCATTCATATCCGCTTGCCTCACTTTGGTAACAAGACAGTTTTAAGGTAAAATACTCCTGCGTAGTTGTCACAACTTCACTCTTAACAATAAGTTCCTTATATCCCAACTCATCCTGCATATAACTTACAAATTCATCCAATAATTCATTGGAAAGCTTCTGAATTTCAGAATTCATTTCATTCGTTGTATCCTCCAATACACTTCGGATCCGTTCATCCTGAAGCTGATCATCTATCACAATTTCAGGAATATCCAACTCTGCCTTATGCTGTTCATCCTCATACTCATAATTACGGAAGGTTACAACCTTTACAAAACGGCCAAGAATCGGCATCTGTTCCATAGCATATGCAAGGGTAGGGGACAGATTTGGCAAAGCTATAAATGCAATTACCAATGCTGCCGCTGTTGCAGCAATTCTTGTAATACGTGCATTTCTTCTTTCTTTACGATTTTCGCATTTTGCCTCTTCCATTTTCATTTTCAGCCTGCTTAGCTGTTCTTCAGACATCGTTGGTTGCATATATTCTTTCTGCAAGGAGTGTAAGCCCTTCTTCGACTGTTCACATTGCTGTTCAAAATTAATAATGTTATCTTTCATATTTTTTTCTCCATTTCGCCTATTCTAATCTGATACGAAGCTTTTTCATACTGCGATATAAACGGCTTTTTATCGTATTTATATTTTCATTGAGGATATCCGCTATCTCTTCCAGTTTTTTGTCCTCAAAAAATTTCATTACTATAATTGCCTTGTCCTGTTCCGGAAGAGAATCCAAAGCTGTCTGCAAATCAATATCTGTGTATGTGTCTTCAACATCTTCTGCCTCCATCCCCATTTCTTCCTGCATATATTCGTATGACACCGCTTTGGGCTGTCGTAAAAAGTTAAATATCTCATTTAACATAATACGATATACCCAAGTCTTTGCATATTCAGGATTTCGTAATGTATTGCTACTACGCAAGGCTTTATATGCACCGTTTTGCACAATATCTTCAGCATCAGCGTCATTATGAACATAGCTATATGCCAATCGATAATACTGCTTATATTGTTCCAATATTACTTCCTCCACGATTTCTTCATTATTCTTTTTCTTCATAAATCCTAAAACCTGCACGTCATCACCCCGTCATTTGTCCTTTTTTCTACCATATCATAAAAGCATCATGGCAACAATGTCACCAGCATTTCTGATACCCTATGTCATAGGTTCTATTTTATCCAAACAAAATCGCATACAATTTCTATCCTCATATTGTTTGATGAAGTATTAGGATAAAAAGTTTCAACAATATTATTTTTCATAAATTTAGT
>CAYOGG010000170.1:0-3074 GCA_964403455.1 uncultured Bacteroidaceae bacterium
GGCGAAGATGCCGCCATCGAAGAAATCATTTACCTGATTGAGAACGACATGCTCTGATATTTCTGATTCTTGTGGGACCTATTTTCGAGCCGATACATTTTAAAAGCAGTTCCCAGATTTATCGTTTAATGGTTTGAGATAAATTTTCGAGAAATAATTGTCTGTTTTACGAGGAAGATAGCGAGCTATCTGACGACTAAAATAGGCTATTAGAACCGAAAAGTTGCTCAAAACATAAACGAAATAGACTATAATAAAGAATTCGTAGAAATTTGGGAACAGCTTCTTACCTTTCAAAACCAAAAAGGGCCTTTTTACTACCCAAAAGTGAATCTATTTTTGTACGTTTGCAGTTGATTTTGAATTAGCTGAATAAATTATGTCATTGCAATGTGGAATAGTAGGATTGCCTAACGTAGGAAAATCCACTCTCTTTAACTGTCTGTCAAGTGCTAAGGCACAGGCAGCCAACTTCCCTTTTTGTACAATTGAACCCAATGTAGGTACTATTACCGTACCTGACGAAAGATTAAACAAATTAGCCGAATTGGTACATCCGGCAAAAATCATACCCACCACTGTAGAAATAGTCGATATCGCCGGATTGGTAAAAGGAGCCAGCAAAGGTGAAGGATTAGGCAATAAGTTTCTCGCAAATATACGTGAGACGGATGCCATCATACATGTACTCAGATGTTTTGACGATGAGAATGTAACACATGTAGACGGTAGTGTAAACCCTGTCCGCGACAAAGAGATTATCGATATGGAGCTTCAGATAAAAGATCTTGAGACCATAGATCAACGTCTTCAGAAAACTCAGAAACAGGCTGCCGTAGGCGATAAACAGGCAAAATTAGTCTGCGATGTGCTATTGCGTTTCCGTGAAGCATTGCTTCAGGGAAAATCCGCTCGTACCGTCTCTTTCGATTCCAAAGATGAAGAGAAGATTGCACATGATCTTTTCCTGCTCACTTCAAAGCCGGTACTTTACGTATGTAATGTCGATGAAAGCAGTGCAATAAACGGAAATCATTACGTAGAACAGGTCAAGGAAGCTGTCAAGGATGAAAATGCCGAGTTGCTCGTGGTAGCTGCCAAAACCGAATCCGACATAGCTGAATTGGAGACTTATGAGGACCGTCAAATGTTCCTCGAAGAAGTAGGGCTGACAGAATCCGGGGTCAACAGACTCATCAAAACCGCTTACAGACTTCTCAATCTGCAAACCTTTCTTACCGCAGGTACGGATGAAGTCCGCGCCTGGACCTTCCATAAGGGCTGGAAAGCCCCTCAATGTGCAGGTGTCATTCACACCGATTTCGAAAAAGGATTCATACGTGCAGAGGTCATCAAATATCAGGACTATATTGATTACGGTACAGAAAACGCGGTCAAGGAAGCCGGAAAACTATCTGTCGAAGGCAAAGATTACGTAGTTGAAGACGGCGATATCATGCACTTCCGATTTAACGTATAAACAATATAATCATGACATCATTTTTCTCTTATATCATTTGGAATCCCGATATTGAATTGTTCAATTTCTTGGGTCTTCCTATTCGTTACTATTCGCTGATGTGGTGCATCGGACTTGTTGCGGCATATCTGCTTGTAAAAAAATTCTTCAAGGATCAGAAGATTGATAATGAGAAATTTGAGCCTTTATTCATTTATTGTTTCATCGGTATCTTGGTCGGCGCCAGACTGGGTCATTGCATCTTTTATCAGCCGGAATACTATTTCAGCAGTTTTGAACATTTTATCGAAATGCTTTTGCCCATCGAGTTCACCGGTGAAGGAATAAAAATGGTAGGTTATAGAGGATTGGCAAGCCACGGAGGAACCATAGGTATCTTTATAACCATCTGGATGTATTGTCGCAAGTATAAACTCTCACTTTTGAGAGTTGTCGATATGATTTGTGTGGCTACCCCCTTTACTGCCGCCAGCATACGAATTGGTAATCTGATGAACTCTGAAATTATCGGTAAGGCAACCGGTACTGACCATGGATTTGTCTTTGCTGCTCTCGGTGAGGACTTCCCGCGTCACCCCGCACAACTGTATGAAGCAATTGCCTATATTGTAATATTCATACTTGCCATCCTAATCTATCGCAAACATAAAGAGTTGATAGGTACCGGATTTTATTTCGGTTTCTGTTTGGCCACAATCTTCCTGTTCCGCTTCTTCGTGGAGTTCTACAAAGAAGTTCAGGTAGTATGGGAAAGCGGCATGGCTCTTGACATGGGACAAATCCTAAGCATCCCGTTTGTGGCCATCGGCATCTACCTCATCATCAGAGGCCTCAAGAACCGACAGATTCGTTAGTAATAACAATTACAGCGGTAATTACCTCCCGAAACTAAACATTTTCATAGTGCCCGCGCACACTCCTTTCAGTAACTGTGCACAGTTACTGAAAAACTCGTGCACAATTATCGTCGTATTTGTTAAGTGTTATCTTGAAAACAGCGCACAGATACGACAGTAATTGTGCACTGTTACGACGGTAATTGCGCACTGTTACTGTGAAAATCACGTTGTGGTGGTAATTACCCTCACAACGTGATTTTGGGAGTACAATTCTCAAATATTTTTCGTATATTACTCCAACCTAATTGAGTCCGGCCGGATCCTCCTATTTCACTGAGAAACGGACTTCGTCTGACAATCTTTTCCCGACGATGAATTAAAAAACCCGTTATATTCTACAATATACCAAATTGACGCATTTTTCAATTATTAGAAATATTTCGTCACTAAAATGTTATTTTTTTGACTGTATCTATCTTATTCTCAGATTATCCATTTATCTTTATAGCCAATCTTTAAGAAAATATCTCCATATATGGCAAGAGACATAAATCGCATAAAGGTAGCGCTTGCAGAAAATAAGCGTACAAATAAATGGCTGGCTGAACAATTGGGTAAAGACCCGGGAACCGTATCTAAATGGTGTACAAATACTCTTCAGCCCAATCTTGAGACCTTGGTCACGATAGCCGAATATTTGGAAATTGATGTAAAAGACCTTCTGTGGTCAACAAAAAACAAATAACTATGGACAT
>CAYOGG010000171.1:0-1844 GCA_964403455.1 uncultured Bacteroidaceae bacterium
TGCAATATCTTTAATGAGATCATTGTCAAAGACAAACATATATTTTACACTAAAGCTCGTGGCTGTGATGCCAAAGGTTTCTATGATGGCTCCGGTTTTACCGTTTTACAAGGCAGTATTATTGCGAAAGACGTTACTAAATCCTATATCGGAATTGAACATCGTAATACTATAATAGAAGAATATGCGACTATTCAAAATGGTCAATTGGTACTTGAATCTGACAAGATATTCAATAGCCCAAGTACTGCTGCAATGTTCTGCTTAGGTCGCAGTTCAAACGGATGGATTGAATGGACTGATAAAGATGGTAGAACTTTAGATTTCATATATCGTAAACAGTTGGACTAAAATAATGATTATGAATAAGCAATACAGCATTCCAACACTCCCTCTTCCTTATGATTTGGAAACAAAGGAGGTCTTAAAACAGCTAACTCGTTCTCATCGAAAGTTGGCAGAATTAAAAGGTCTTGCCCTGACAATACCAAACGAGCGCATACTTATCAGTACGCTTACCTTACAAGAAGCCAAGGATAGTTCTGAAGTGGAAAACATTGTCACCACTCAGGACGACCTTTATAAGGCTGAATTAGATGTAAAACAAAGCATTATTAATGCATCTACAAAAGAAGTACTTGCATATCGTGAAGCGATTGAAAAAGGATTTCAACAGGTTAGAGAGAAAAGATTACTTACAAATAACATCATCAAAAAGATTCAAGCTGAACTGGAACATAATAGAGCAGGATTCAGAACGACACCAGGTACGAAACTTGAAAGCAGTGATGGAAAAATCGTATATATTCCTCCTCAAGATGGAGTACAAATTGTTGAGTATATGCAAAATCTTGAAATATTCATCAATGATGAAGCAATGTCTGAATTGGATCCTTTGATAAAGATGGCAATTATTCATCATCAGTTTGAAAGCATACATCCATTCTATGATGGAAATGGACGTACCGGACGTATTGTCAACGTTCTGTATTTAATTACGACAGGTTTATTGGATTTACCCATATTATATCTTAGCCGATATATCACTCATAATAAAGGTGAGTATTATAGACTAATTCAGGCCATTCGTGATAAAGGCACAGACAATGCTAATGAATGGATTGAATGGATTTTATTCATCTTAAAAGGTATAGAAGAAACAGCTACTGAAACTATCAGTCTAGTAAAAGGTATATCTGATTTGATGAATAACTATAAATATATCTTACGTCCACTATTCGATAAGCAGTATAAACATGAACTATTGAATAATCTGTTCTTTCATCCATATACAAAGATAGAATTCATGGTAAGAGATATGAGGGTAGAACGAAGAACGGCCTCCAGGTACCTAAATATGATTGTAAATACCGGTTTGTTACATAAAGAAAAAATAGGTAAAGTGAATTACTATATCAACACAGGGCTGATAAATCTATTTCTGAATCATACTCAAGTACCTAAAGATAATGTTCCTATTATAGAATCGGTAAGTGCTACAATGAATACATAAAACCGGATATTTATGTACATGGGACATTCCTCATGTACATAAAATCGGATTTTCGTGTACATGACACATAGTATATGTACATAAAACTGTCATTTCATGTACATATTTACATAAGAGTCCGGTTACAGAATTGAATAAGACTACGGGCAAACTGAAAGACGGCGTGCACACTGCTTGTGCATTCTTGAATATCTACTGTGGATTTGTTGATTATCGGTATTGTCCCACTTCATTGAGGCGATCAAGGCATAATATTTCGGTTTCTGTTTGGCTACCACCGAATCTGCACATCGACAATGGCTGAAATATGCCTATCAAACGAATCGTTTGA
>CAYOGG010000171.1:1944-3058 GCA_964403455.1 uncultured Bacteroidaceae bacterium
GTCTCAAGACAAAATATTAACCTTAAGTTTTATCTTGAGATTGCTGATTCTAAGGATAACAGGTATTGTTTCGCAGGGAGACCTCCGGCGTAACCTACTAACTTGTTATTGACTCCTATAATTCGATGACAGGGTGCAAATATTGAAATGGCATTGGCTCCTATGGCGGAAGCTACTGCACGAACAGATCCGGCAATTCCCAGTTCGGCAGACATCTCTGAATAGGTAATGGTACTACCGTATGGAATACTCAACATCCTATTCCATACCATCTTTTGAAAACTTGTTCCGGAAAAAGTCAACGGTATATCGAAGTTACAACGTTCTCTGTTAAAATACTCGTCCAATTCTCTTATGGCCAACATAGTTACTGCAGTTAAACCATATTCGAACGAGACATTTAGCAGACTACATATTTTACGATCAATAACAACTCTGCGTTTTTCATTCATCCAATCGCACAGACATAGCGTATCGCCATAAGATCCCAAAATCAGTTCCCCGACCGGCGACTGATAATGGCAAATATTGACGGTGTCTATCATTTTCCTTTCAAGATTTTTTTGATGTCATTCAGCTTGTTCAGAGCCTCTATGGGGGTAAGATTGTTTACATCGATTGACAGTAATCGATCGCGTATCTGACATAGCACCGGATCATCCAATTGGAAGAAACTCATCTGCAGGCCCTCCCTATGCGCTCCTGTCTCTGCCGTCGGTCTTGATATTCCCTGTTTGGTGCTACCTTCCTCCATCTCGGCCAGAATTGTCTTTGAGCGTTTTACTATGCTGCGCGGCATTCCAGCCATCTCGGCTACATGAATACCGAATGAGTGTTCGCTTCCACCCGGTATCAGCTTACGCAAGAATATCACCTTACCGTCCATCTCCTTTACAGAGACATTGAAATTGTGGATGCGATTGAAGCTGCCGGCCATTTCATTGAGTTCATGATAATGCGTTGCAAACAATGTTCTGGCATGAGCAGTAGGGTGTTCATGGATGTATTCCACAATAGCCCAGGCAATGGAGATGCCATCGTAAGTAGACGTACCGCGTCCCAGCTCATCGAACAGCACCAAGCTACGGGCAGAGAGGTTGTTCAGGATATTCGA
>CAYOGG010000172.1:0-3034 GCA_964403455.1 uncultured Bacteroidaceae bacterium
TTAATCTCGACCCCTGTCCCGAACAGATTCTTGAAAAGTCCGTCCGGATGCCAAGTACAATGAGCTAATGGAGCATATACAAAAAGGCAGAAAAGCGCCATGAAAACCATGTAACCGGAGAAGCGCACCCGTTCAGCAAACGAGCCCGTTATCAAAGACGGTGTTATTATGGCAAATTTCATTTGGAAAAGTGCAAAAAGAGCAAATGGGATTGTAGCCGAAAAAAGATCATTCGGAGCGAGACCCACATTTCTGAACATAAAGAAAGACGCGGGATTCCCTATTATACCTAGCCCGCCTACATCTTCACCGAAAGCCAAACTAAAACCTACAACAACCCAGAGAACGCTTATTATACCCATGGCAATAATACTCTGAAGCATGGTTGAAATCACATTCTTCTTGCGGACCATACCACAATAGAAAAAAGACAATCCGGGTGTCATCATCAGCACAAAGATTGTAGCTGTTATCATCCACGCAATATCAGCCTTGTTAAGTTTACTGATTATCTCCGGAGTAGCATCCCACTGAGCGTTTTCCGGAAGTACCACTCCCAATACACAAATGATGACGAGTATAGCCATCATAATAATCCATCTTTTCTTCATAAATTATTTTTTTAGGTCATTGCTTGTTTAACACCGCGCAAAAATACATATCTCCAAAAAAATAAAAAAATATTTTCGCAATTATTTTTATCAAAATGATAGCATTTTGTGATTTTATGTAGCAAATTGCAATCTTTTTATTGTTTGCGCTTAGAATAATGCTACTAAAATCGTGAATTATATAATATTCTGAATAAGCCGAAATACAATAACCCATAGCCTGTAGACTATCAATTCTTATGGTTGCTACCTGATTTTCTCTTCAGAATATTGAGCCAAGATATTTTTATTATAATTTCGACCTATCCTTATTTCTGACGTACAATAAACGAGTAACAAATTCATGAGCGAGGAACCTTCAAAATATATCAATTTATGCCGTCAAGGAAACACCTCGGCTTTCGGGCCCATAGTCTCAGAATACCGGCAGATGATATATTCACTCGCTTTCAGGTTGCTATGTAATGATGAGGATGCCAAAGACGCAACTCAGGAGACCTTTATTAGGATTTGGCGGAATATAGACAAGTTTAAATATCAATATAAGTTCTCTACATGGGTGTACAGAATAGCGACCAACATTTGTTACGACAAACTGAGATCGGAACAGAAATCCGTAAGACTGGACATTTCTAAATGTGATCTCTGTTCGGAGATAAACCAGTCCGACACGCTTGAAAAAAAGGAACTAAGAGCACTGCTTATAAGATTCACCGAGAAGTTGACTCCCAAGCAGAAAATAGTTTTCACGATGAGCGAGATTATGGAACTTGATGTCACTGAAATAACCGCAATCACCGGAATGACATCGGCGAAAATCAAGAGCAATCTGTATCTGGCGAAGAAATTCATAAAAAAGAAAATAACAGAAGAATATGAGGAACCCTGACCAAAAATATGATGAACTGATAAGCCGTATGAAAGCCGTCACGCCCGAGCTGGACAATCCCCGGGAAATGACAGACAACATATTATCAGCCATCAAAGAACTTCCGGCCAAACCCAGAGTAAGCCGAGCACTATTCTTAAGTGCCTGGATATCATCTGCAGCTGCAATAGCGTTTATCCTGCTATTCTTGTCCGTGTATCAGACGCCTCTGCCCCGTTCCGAGACAAGAATCCGCACGCCCAGAAATACCACATATTCACAATACATGGGTAGTCTGACAAATGCAGATAAAAAGGATATTATATCCAGAGCCATTGAAATAAAAAGGAATCAAAAAAACAGACAGCGTTATTTACAGAATTATGTATTAATGAACAAACTAAATAATTGATCATGAAAACTTCAAAGATTATCGTACTATCCATTTCGTTAGCCATAATGGCCTCTTGCGATACTTACTATCGAATAGTCACCACAATAGATCGTAAAGGCGGCGCCATTCGTGAAATGTATGCCAATGGAGATTCGGCTTTCTTGAGTGGCGATCTGTCAAATACTCCTTTCCGTTTCGACTTGGAAGGATGGAATATCACCCGTTTTGACTCAGTCGAAGTATTCGATTATTTCGGTGAAAACAAACCTTTCGATGTAAAAGTCAGCAGAAATGCAAACTCTGTCGATTCGTTATCACAGTATATATTACGTAGCGAATTCAGCGAAGAGGGATTCAGACAGCTTCTGGCACCAAAAGAGACACTGACAAAGAAATTCAAGTGGTTCTACACAGACTACACCTACACATCCATATACAACAAATTGGATTACAATGCACCAATACCTATCGACAAGTATATGTCAAAGGATGAACGTATAATATTTGCACAGGGTGACACGAAATATTTTGGAACAACGAATGGCGCTCAGTTAGTCGATGAACTGAACGATATATCTGATAATTTCTGGAAATGGGTAACAATAAACTGCTTCGAGGTAGGCCTGAACATTGTAAAAAAATACGGCGGGGAAATACCGGATAATGATAGAGAACAGATATTTGCAAAATACGGAGGTAAAGACATTGATGACATTGACGACCCGAAATCAGTTTGCACCGCCCTGGATTCATTCTACGTGACTGACCGCTTCTCCAAGTTGTACAAACAAAACGAAGACGCAATCGACAACGAGTTCGAGAACTCTACCTCAGTATTTGGATTAATGAATGAATACTACACCACCGAACTATCAGTACCCGGCCGGGTACTCTCCACCAACGCCCCCGTTATCGATGCCGAATACCTGAAATGGAAAGTTGATGGAATGCGCCTGCTTTTCGACAACTACACCCTCATAGCCAGCTACCGTGTTGTCAATGTCTGGGCTTTCGTAATCAGCGGCCTGATCCTGCTCTCGGCCATTATCCTCATTTTCGCCATATTCCGTAAGAAGGCATATTGACACATTGTAAAGGAAGCTATTTCTCAACTTCCTTTACAATCACATCATGGGCACCACCCTCTATTATGCTTGTTGA
>CAYOGG010000173.1:0-3032 GCA_964403455.1 uncultured Bacteroidaceae bacterium
AACTTTGTCTTATAGCATATCATCACAAAAAGAAATTATCGTTTCAGATGATGAAGAGAATATGTTCCATACTTTTTGCACTGTTTATTGTTTCGTATGCGTATTGCGATAATAACTCTGCGGTTGAGTCTCTGATGCGTTATGCCGGTAATATTCATCAATTCAGTTCTATATTTCCACAAGAGAAAGTATATGTACAGTTCGACAATACGTGTTACTATTCAGGAGAAACTTTATGGTTCAAGGCTTATGTCGTCAATGCCTCCAATCTCCATCGTGCACCAAGCCGCGTGTTGTATGTTGAGCTGATTTCGCCTAGCGGAGTCCTGCTTAAACATGAGAAACTGAAAATAGTTGCAGGTCAGGCGGACGGCTCTTTTCCTCTTGTTGATGCATCCACCGAGGATGCGCGTGAGAAACGAGGTGTTATGGGCTATCCATCCGGATTCTACGAAATCCGTGCCTATACATACAATATGCTCAACTTCAGTGAGGAGGCTATATTTTCGCGTGTCATTCCCGTCTATGATAAACCGAAGGATCAGAAGGCCATGTTCACATCCATCCCGGTAATAGGTAGACAAGAAAAAACTTATGTAGAGCAATACAGACCCAAACCCTATAAGCCGAATAACCTTAATGTCAGCTTCTTCCCGGAAGGTGGTCAGGCATTGATAGGCGTACCATGTAAAGTGGCTTTTAAGGTAACTGACGATACCGGATTGGGTGTAGATGCTGACGGTGTATTGAATGATGGAGTAACATCTTTCTCAACAGTTCATGCCGGTATGGGCAGTTTTACTTATATACCGTCAGAAAAATCAACATCAGTTACAATTACCTATGGCGATACCCGCAAAAACTTCACTCTACCGGTCCCTAAGGAATCAGGATGTGCCATCAGCATTAAATCTGCGGATATAGACAACATGACTGTCAAGGTATATCGTTCCGAACTATTTCCTGATGATACTCTGGGTCTTTCATTGACATGCCGCGGAGAGTTGGTGGCATTCGATACGATGGGTATTGTCACATCGGCAATAGAACGTACACTCTCTCTGAAGAATGTACCGGAAGGAGTTTGCCGTCTCACTTTGTTCAACCGATTCGGTCAGGTGCTCGCTGTCCGTTCTTTATACCATAGAGGTAATATTACGGCACCTTCTATCACATTTACCACCGATAAATCATATTATGAGCCTTTCGAAAAGATGAATATATCATTCAAACTGACAGACTCCAACGGACAGCCGTTTCGAGACAGGTTTTGTCTGTCGGTACGTGATATATCAGGTGTGGCCAATGCTTACTGTGATGATATTCGTACTTATCTATTGCTGTCGTCTGATCTGAAGGGCCTGATAGAATATCCTGAGTACTACTTCGAGTCTCAGGATAAAACACATACTGAGGCTTTAGATCTGCTTATGATGGTTCAGGGTTGGGAACGTTATGATTGGTCTGTAATGTCCGGAGTCACTCCATATCAGGAGGTGCATCGTATGGAGAAGGGGCTTACTCTGAACGGTTGGATATTGAATCCTTCAGGACGTAAAAAGTTGAACAATGTATCCGTGACTGCCGCTGTAATGCCTTTTGACAGAACCAAGACCGAATTGTTTGAGCATAAGACCGATTCTTCCGGCTACTTCGGCTTTGATCTTACCAACGAGTTCTATGATGAATCGAGATTGACAATCAGAGCAAATACTAAGAAAGAACGTTTAATAGGTACTAGTGCCAGGATTAGATTTGAACGTTCTACGGCACCGGAAGTAAAGTCTTTCTATCCCGGCGAAACTATTTTTGAGAGTATAGAGACTGTAAGGAACAATATGAAAGGTGATGATGAAACAGAAGAGGAGTATTCCACGAAGATTATCAAGGATAAGGATGGATATATATTACCTGATGTAGATATCAAAGCCAATAGAAAATATGTGGACTTCTACACCTTTAAATCTTTTGATGTGGCAAAGGATGTGGAAATAGAATTGGATAATGGCGATTATTCTACGGATATGATTGGGTATCTGCTTGAGAAAGGATATCAGATGGATGGAAGTGATATTGACGGAGTTCAGGCTCTTTATTATGTACATACAGATAATAGGTTTCTGTACACCGGCTGGTTTGAGATACCTGCTTCTATTGAAATGATGCTTGTTGAGAGTATCAATGTTTATGATAAAAGAGTCACATTGTCAGAATGTCTTGATTTGGCTCCATTATACCTAAGCTATTTATTGAGCACCGGTAACTATCCTGAAATGGAAGAGTTATATAAATATCGTAGATTAGTGGATGTTAAGATAAAGGAGAATTATCAGGTCATCAGCAGAAAGGATATTATGAAAATAAACTCAAGGATTACAACAATCGAAGGTTACTCCAGGCCATATTATTTCTATAATCCTGTATACCCTAATGGTCCTGTACCAGGTGATGTGGATTATCGTCGCACACTCTATTGGGATCCGAATGTAGTGACTGACAGCATAGGAGAGGCAAAAGTGAACTTTTATAACAACTCCGAATCTAATGGTTTCAACGTAACTGCAACAGGTATTACCGCATCCGGTATTCCCTACATACTTAATCGGGACTTCTGAAAACGTCTGATGATGGTTTAATGATTGTAGCCGTAAAAAGAGTACATTTGCTGTGTGTAATGAAATATCTTGATATGAAAAGTTTTTTATCGGTTTTAACGGTCTCAATTTTACTGAGTGCCTGTGCTGAGAATATTGAGAAATCTGCCGGTCGTTTCTTGGATATGGCATCTGCCTCATTTGAGAACGGAGATTATAACGGTGCCAAACAAATGATTGACAGTATACGGATAATTTATCCGAAGGCATTCGAAACACGCAAGAAGGGTATAGGATTGATGCAGCGTATAGAAGAGGCGGAGAGTATGCGTACGATAGCTTTTGAAGATAGTCTGGTTGCCGAATATAGCTCTTTGTTTGAAAAAATGCGCGGAAAGTATTCTTTTGAAAAGGATGAAAAGTATCAGGATATGGGTT
>CAYOGG010000174.1:0-3026 GCA_964403455.1 uncultured Bacteroidaceae bacterium
TGAAGGTCTCTTCATCAAGCAATACGTATGCATTGTTCCATACATGTATGAACAACGAATACCATGCACTATATCGGATTGTGGAGTCCTTTTGAGCACTACATGCTTGAAAAGCCCACCAATTGGCTTCGGCTTCATTGCTCACTCCCAGCAGATGAGAATATTCATGTGCCATTGTGAAGGGATATTGTACCGGTAGCAGGTCACTATTCAGTTGTGACTCATTTAAGAAAGGCCCCATAAACCCATAAACTCCAGAGCCGGAATAGATACCGTTTAATAACGGGTGTTTGCTATGATGCCAGTTTCTGGGTTTACATAGTCCGTATTTAGTAGGGATATTCTGGAAATATTCTTTGATTTCAGCTTCCGTTCGGATAGGCTGATTTATCGCCTGCTTTACATATAGGTTGTTCAAAGTATCCGTGTATTCTGTAAGAAAGTTTAGAAAAACGTCCTTGTCAAATTCTTCTTTCTCGACCTCAATACGGTCATTCAGATTGCTTCTGGAGTAATTTATTCCCCATCCGATATAGAACCAAACGTATACCAGAGCCATAAGTTTGAATTCTTTCCAAAAGCACTCTTTCCATGATATTCTTTTTGTAGTAGAGCGAATAATATTCAGGATAAATACAAATGCAATAAACAATACCACAATCTCCTCAAGAGAAAAAGATACAACAGAAGATATTAGTGATAATGCATTAGAAATATATGGATAGATATACAGAGCATAAAAATCGGCAAGTACTGTAATATGCCTGAATAAGGTTACAACCGCTATAAGGCATATCCATACAATTATATCTCTACGTACTCTTTTCTTCATTTGATTTAATTATTGAAAATTCTTACTAAATCTATTGTGGAATAGCAATACAACTTCTAAGTTTTCGACAAACTTACATGTATAAAATGAAAAACTCAGTCGCTTGAATAAAAATATTGGACCAATTACATTATCTTTAAACGTTGCAGCCTTTATGAGAAGCTAAATATTGACTTGAGAAATAAAATAACCAATTGAATAATAATATGATATTAACAACAACTCCGACAATAGCCGGTAGAGAGATAGCAGAGTACAAAGGAGTAGTCTTTGGAGAGGTCATCACCGGAATCAATTTTGTTAAAGACTTTCTGGCAGGTGTGCGTGACTTTGTAGGTGGTCGTTCGGCTACTTATGAAGAAGAACTTACTGCTGCACGTACTCAAGCAATGGCCGAATTGGAGCAACGCGCCAAAAAGCTGGGCGCCGATGCTGTGGTAGGTATCGACATAGACTATGAGGTGCTTGGAGCTAATAATTCCATGCTGATGGTAACAGTATCAGGTACAGCCGTGAAATTGATTTGATAATTATATTCTCGAGAAAGTGCCGACACTCATATTATCTAATCAAATCCTATTCATCAGTAACATTAGCAGAAATCCGGCCAGTAGGGCATATGTGGCGCTTTTTTGATAGCCGTGAGTGTGGCTTTCCGGGATCATTTCGTCGCTAACCACATATAGCATTGCACCTCCCGAGAATGCCAACATTAATGGTAATAATCCGATGGAGATGCCACCCATGTAATAGCCGATAAACACGCCAATTACTTCTAACAGGCCTATGCCAAGTGCAATACATAATGTTCTTATCTTGCTTATTCCGGCCAGTAGGAGAGGCGAGATGATAACCATAGCCTCAGGTATGTTCTGTAATGATATGGCAAATGCTACATTGAAAGCATTATTTATATTGTCCCCTCCAAATCCTACACCGGCAGCTATACCTTCAGGTAGTTTGTGAATGGAGATAGCAAGCACAAATAGCAATACGCGATTTAGGTGCGCATTGTTTTGGTGGATCTCCCGATCGAGTCCCGTCAGACTATGTAAATGGGGAGTGACCAGATCCAACAGGTTCAGTAGAGCAGCTCCGACGAATACTCCGATTATCGGTACCCATAGCCATGTAGAACTTATATCTTCAAATGATGGAACCAGTAATCCGAGTATTGATGCAGAAAGCATCACACCGGCGCAAAATCCGATAATCGTATCATTGGTACGATGTGATACATTCTTGAAGAAATATCCCAATAGTGAACCGAGCAGTGTCGAACCTCCCACGCCGATTGCAGTCAATAATATAGGCGATAGTGTCATGATTGTCTTCTTTAGTAATACTTCGAGATCTCGCTTATATCTTTACGATTAGGACGTTTTGCATCATTTGTTTTGTAACCAAGGGCGATAACTGAAACAATTATCTCGTTGGAAGGTATTTGGAGAAGGTCACGGATGGCATCAGCATCTCTTAGGCCCAATACCAAAGAACCGAGTCCCAAATCGGTTGCTTTCAATAGAAGAATGGAGTTTTGAAGGCCCAGATCATATATTCCCCATCCGTTGCCCAGCTCATTAGATTGTTCTCCCGCATCATTAAACCCAACAACACCCTTGACAAATGACGTCACTATCAATACCGGAGCACCGGAGACTCTGCTACGGTTTTGAGGAATCAAACATTCAATCAGCTTGCCGAGTATATCCGCAGAAGTCACTATGTGGTATCTGCCTGTCTGTTTATTCTTCCATGAAGGGGCCTCAATGACAGCTTTCAATATCTCTTCGATGTATTCTTGCGGCACGCTCTTACCTGCATCGTACTCTCTGATGCTTCTTCTCTGCTGTAGTAATTGATCCAATGATTTCATATAATTCAAAAATGAGATATGCAAAGGTAACGCAAACGGGAACAAAAGTCAAGTTTACTTTAATTATGTCGATTGAAGCTTACCTTTACTATTAATCCTAGTTCTGCTTTTTATAGCTTAGAGCTGCCCATGCGGCAAATAAAACATCAAAACCTAGTAATGCAAAGAAATGCAGCCGTATGTCTGCAAAACAACCACCCTTCAGGTATAATAGCCTCAGCACCTCAATCAAATAGCGGGGTGGGTTAACATACGTAAGGTACTGTGCCCACTTCGGCATAGAGGCTATCGGAGTAAAAAGACCACTTAAAAGCATGA
>CAYOGG010000175.1:0-2980 GCA_964403455.1 uncultured Bacteroidaceae bacterium
CGGTAATCATGTCATTTATCAGGAAATTACAGACGAAGAGAATTATGCGATTTTTGATGCAATGGGAGTGCCGCGAACCACAGATGGTACTTTTCAGGAGGGCTCTGAGGCTCCATTTTCCTCTGATGGAATGGTGACATTTGCACAGGCCATTCGTCTTGGTAAAATGGATGCTTGTACAGACGATTTTGTTAAATTGACAGGGGAGCGCAGGCTTACGGTTCCGTATATGTTTGCACATGCGTCAGAGTTCCAGGTCGGAAAACGGCACTCCCTTGATGAATAGAAGATCATTTGACGTTGCCGGAAAAAACAAAGACAATCTCCTATAAATCTCAGCTTCCAGAGTAAAGTGACACTCAATGAAAAATGGAAAATGGAAATGCCATAAAACGTTGAAAACACGCCGTTTTAAGGATGAAAAACTTGCAAAATTCTCCAGATGTGGTATAATAATGAGTAGAAAGTGACACTCAAATATATCACAGAGGTGAAGCCTATGTATATGGATTGCGAGATTGAAATTCCGGATGTTTCGGGCAAAATTAATCAGGTTAAAAAAGGTAATACAACCTACATCAGATATGTTGTTGGCAGAACATATCACGCAGATAAAAAATATAACATTCCAGATCAGAGAATCATTGGAAAGAGATCAGATAAAAATCCTGATATGATGATTCCAAATGAAAACTTCCTGAAGTACTTTGGAGATGTGGAACTGCCAGACAAAAAGCGAAATACGAATCGGAGCAGCTGTCTTCGGATAGGAACATTTCTTGTTATTAGAAAGATTATCGAGGACTATGAACTGTCTCGGATTCTTCAAAAATATTTTGGTATAAAGGACAGCGGGTTATTGCTTGACCTTGCAGCTTATTCCATAACAGCAGAGAATAACGCTGCACAGTATTATCCGGATTACGCTTATGGCCATCCACTCTTTACAAAAGGAATGCATATATACAGCGATTCCAAGATATCTGATTTCTTTGCATCAGTAACAGATGACCAGCGTGTTGGATTCCTGAATGAGTGGAATGCAAACAGAGACCACAGGGAAAAGATATATATTTCCTATGATTCTACTAATAAGAACTGTCAGGCGGGAGAACTGGAACTTGTGGAATTCGGACATCCAAAAGTGGACAAGGGACTTCCGGTATTTAATTATTCTATTGCATATGATACTGACAACAGGGAACCACTCTTTTATGAGCAATATCCTGGAAGTATTGTAGATATATCACAGCTGCAGTTCATGCTTCAGAAGGTTCAGGGGTATGGATACAGGCAGGTGGGATTCATACTGGACAGAGGATATTTCTGTAAGGAAAATATAAAGTACATGGATCAGTGTGGATACGATTTTGTTATCATGGTAAAAGGGATGAATTCCCTTGTGAGAAATTTGATCCTTGAAAACAAGGGTAAGTTTGAA
This sequence comes from uncultured Bacteroidaceae bacterium, assembly GCA_964403455.1. Lineage (GTDB taxonomy): Bacteria > Bacteroidota > Bacteroidia > Bacteroidales > Bacteroidaceae > Colenecus. The sequence continues at coordinate 1,442 of CAYOGG010000175.1, forward strand.
AATATCAGAGAACACAGCATCAGACAGTATAAATGTTCTGGAATGACATTAAAAAGACAATTATACGCTTCGGATGAGGAGGAAAGATATTTCCATCTCTATTATTCAGACCAAAAGGCGTGTGCAGAGCATGAGCAGGTGGAAGTCAAGATTGACAGGATGACGAAATATTTAAATAGCATCAAAGGTCAGAAAGTGAATGTTGGTGATGGATTCAAAGATTACTTCCACCTCGAAATCTATGAGCAGGATGGAACATTTCTATATGCAAGAGAGAAAACAGAGGCTGTCCAGAGAGAGATTGACCTTGGAGGATATTTTGTGATTGTGACATCAAAAAAGATGTCTGCAAAGGAAGCCCTGGAGCTTTATAAAAGTAGAGATGTATCAGAAAAACTGTTCCGTGGTGATAAGTCCTATCTTGGAAACAAGAGTCTGCGTGTGCAGTCAGATGAAGCAGCATCAGCAAAAATATTTACTGAATTCATTGCACTGATCATTAGATGCAGAATGTATATATGTTTGAAAGATGAGATGGAAAATCTTGATAAAAAGCCAAACTTCATGACAGTTCCAGCAGCAATCAGGGAACTTGATAAAATGGAGATGATAAGGCAGACAGATGGCAGATACCGATTAGATCATGCAGTGACAGCGACACAAAAGACGATACTAAAGGCATTTGGTATGGATGCTGATGTGATTAGAAAAAGTGCAGATGAACTGAGCACCATGCTGATGAATTATGATAATGAACTTACTGGGGATTAAAGATGGCAAGACCAAGAAAAGATGGAAATACAAATATTGAAGAACAGATCACAAAGCAGGAAGATTCAGTTGCAAAAGCTAAGACGAAGTATGATGCAGAGGTAGCAAAACTGAAAGATTTATATGCTAAAAAGGATGAAATCAAGAAGAAAGAGTTACTGAAAGCGGTAGAAAATAGTGAGAGAACTTATGAAGAAATCATAGCTTTTTTAAGTGGAGATAAATAGCATGGACGAAATTGATTTTGAAGAATATGAAGAAAAGTGTAAGCTGATAAAGCAGGAGAACGAGAGCCTTCTTGAAATGTTTGAGAAGGATTTAGAAGGACTGAATCAAAAAACAATAAACAGGCATTTGACTAATGTGGATTTCTATATAAACACATATCTTCTTCGTGAAGATGCCTATGATTTTACACATGGAATATGGGATATAGATGATTATCTGGGATATTTTTTTATAAGAAAGTGTATGTGGTCGACTCCGGGAAATATAAAAAGTACGGCAGCAAGTATCAAAAAGTTTTATCAGTGCATGTTAAAACAAGAAATGATACAAAAGGCAGACTACGAATATCTGTGCGAGACTATAAAGGATAATATGTGGAAGTGGCAGAGTGATTGTGAAATGTATAATGATCCGGACGCGGAAAGTCCGTTTATGCCATTTTGAGTGAGAAAAAGATAGGAAGTTAAGGATATACTTGAAAAATGCATCGCCATGTGTTATAATGTAATCAAATACACGTGACGAGGTGAAAGGCATGGC
>CAYOGG010000176.1:0-2970 GCA_964403455.1 uncultured Bacteroidaceae bacterium
GAGTCTTGCCATAACGAGGCAGACCTGCCTTATCGGTCCATACATTGAGGTCGTCCATGGTTGCTCCATCGAAGATTGGGGTAGCAAATTTGACACCCAATTCTTTTCCGGCATGTCCCAAAACTGTTTCAAAGATCTGACCTATGTTCATACGGGAAGGTACACCTAACGGGTTCAGTACTATATCAACCGGAGTTCCGTCTTCCAAGAACGGCATGTCTTCGGCCTTTACAACGCGTGAGACGATACCCTTGTTTCCGTGACGTCCGGCCATCTTGTCACCAACACTTATCTTACGTTTCTTAGCAATGTAAACCTTTGCCATCTGTATGATTCCTGATGGGAGTTCATCACCAATGGTGAGAGCGAACTTTTTACGTTTGTTCTCTGCGTCGTACTCTTTGTACTTACGCATGTAGTTTACAATAATCTTGCTGATAAGTTCGTTGACATGATCGTCTGAGGTCCAGTGGTCTGATTGTATCGAGGTATAATCCAACGTCTGAAGCTCAGATTTCGTGAAGCGCTGACCCTTTGCTATGATTTCTGTTCCAAGCAGATCACAAACACCTTGTGATGTCATTTTGTCTGTCAAAGTAAGAAGCTTCTGAACAAGTATATTCTTCAACTCACCTACTTTCTCATCGAATTCTTCATCAATCAAAGGCAGTTTGGCCTTATCTGACAACTTTGATGTACGTGTCTTGACTGCACGTGAGAAAAGCTTGGTATCGATAACAACACCTTTTAATGATGGAGAGGCCTTCAATGAAGCGTCTTTAACATCACCGGCCTTATCTCCGAAGATGGCACGAAGAAGCTTCTCTTCAGGTGAAGGATCAGATTCTCCCTTAGGAGTAATCTTACCTATCATTATATCACCGGGCTGGATGTATGCACCAACACGAACGATACCGTTTTCATCAAGGTCTTTGGTGGCATCCTCACTTACATTTGGAATATCAGCAGTGAGCTCTTCCATTCCGCGCTTGGTCTCACGCACTTCAAGGATAAACTCCTCTACATGAACTGAGGTCAGAATATCTTCACGAACAACACGTTCGTTAAGCACAATGGCATCCTCATAGTTGTAACCCTTCCACGGCATGTAAGCGACAAGCAGGTTTTTACCTAATGCCAACTCACCGCCTTCGGTCGAGTATCCTTCTGTAAGAATATCGCCTTTTTTGACACGTTGATCTACTTCACATGTAGGACGAAGGTCAATGGTCATATTCTGGTTTGTACGACGGAACTTGGGTAGCTTATATTCTTTTTCTGACGACTCAAAGCTTATGAAATCTTCTTCCTGAGTACGGTCATATTTAATACGAATAGTAGATGCATCAACATACGTAATAACACCTTCGCCTTCAGCTTCAATCTGAGTACGTGAATCAATTGCCAATTGGCGTTCGATTCCGGTTCCTACAATAGGAGCCTCGGTACGCATCAAAGGTACTGCCTGACGCATCATGTTTGATCCCATCAAAGCACGGTTGGCATCATCATGTTCCAAGAATGGAATAAGAGCAGCGGCTATTGAAGCAATCTGCTGTGGTGATACGTCCATAAGCTCTACCTCTTCCGGTGGTACTACAGGGAAATCGGCATCTTGGCGCGCTTTTACTCTATTACGAATAAACTTACCGTTATCATCGTAAGGAGCGTTACCCTGTCCGATTATCTTACCTTCTTCCTCTTCGGCAGTTAGATAGATAACCTTATTGTTTTCAAGGTTGACATGACTATCGTTTACCTTGCGGTAAGGTGTCTCTATGAAACCGAGATCATTGATCTTTGCAAATATACAGAGAGATGAGATAAGACCGATGTTAGGTCCTTCAGGAGTCTCAATAGGACAAAGACGACCGTAGTGTGTATAATGTACGTCACGGACCTCAAATCCGGCACGCTCACGTGACAAACCGCCCGGTCCGAGTGCGGACATACGACGTTTGTGAGTGATCTCTGCCAATGGATTAGTCTGATCCATGAACTGTGACAATGCATTGGTCCCGAAGAATGAGTTTATGACCGATGATACTGTCTTTGCATTAATAAGATCGGTCGGGGTGAATACCTCGTTGTCACGGACATTCATTCTCTCACGAATAGTACGAGCCATTCGCGCCAATCCTATTGCAAATTGATTAGACAATTGCTCTCCTACAGTTCTTACACGACGGTTACTCAGGTGATCAATATCATCAACGGTAGCCTTTGAATTGACTAACTCAATGAGATATTTAACGATCTCAATAATATCTTCCTTTGTCAAAACTCCGACTTTGGAATCTGTTGTGAGACCGAGTTTTCTATTTACACGATAACGTCCAACTTCACCTAAATCATAACGCTTCTCAGAGAAGAAAAGGTTATTGATTACTTCACGGGCACTTGCATCATCGGCAGGATCGGCATTACGTAACTGACGGTAGATGTAGAGTACTGCCTCTTTTTCCGAGTTACAAGGATCCTTCTGAAGAGTGTTGAAGATGATGGAATAGTCTGATTGATTTATTCCTTCAGTATGAAGCAGAATTGTTTCAGCACCGGAATCGAGTATATTATCAATATTCTCCTCGGTAAGAACGGCTTCACGATCTACAACGACTTCATTACGCTCAATGGATACAACCTCACCGGTATCGGAATCTACAAAGTCTTCGATACGGGTACGAAGTACACGAGCTGCCAGCTTACGGCCTAATACCTTCTTAAGGTTTGCCTTATTGACCTTTAACTCCTCAGCAAGATTAAAAATGTCGAGAATGTCTTTATCGGTTTCAAAGCCAATAGCACGAAGTAATGTGGTGACAGGCAGTTTCTTCTTACGGTCGATGTATGCATACATCACATTATTGATGTCGGTAGCAAACTCTATCCAAGATCCCTTAAAAGGAATGATTCTTGCAGAATAGAGAGGCGTACCGTTTGTGTGTACGCTCTGCCCAAAGAAGACACCCG
>CAYOGG010000177.1:0-2966 GCA_964403455.1 uncultured Bacteroidaceae bacterium
ACAGATCATTGAGATTGGCACAAGGGCAATCCTCCTCCGGATATTGTTTATAGAGATTATTATCGCCATGTACCACACATTCTACAGAAGGGATAGTAGTCGTTGGTATTGGAGCAAAAGGATCTGTTATTCCATAGAATTTAAGGTCTCCAAGACCCTCCAACCAACCATATCCAATTGTCGGGCCAGAATAAGAATCTAAAGAGCCAAAGTAATAATTACGCCTCCACACTCCTTCTACCAATATTGTATCAATTCGAGAAATCTTTAAACTTTCAGAAAGATATGGATAAGTGATCTCATCGCCAACACCAAGATTGAAATCATATAATAAAACTTCGGTATCATATATGCTATAAGAGAAAGTGCTGCCTACATAATAGACTCTTTTATTCTCTTCACGAATGAGACCGCCATAAACCTTATCTCCTTCTTTCACACTACAAGATGGATAATCATATATTATCTTATACGTCCTTCCCTGAAATAACGAATCGTCATTACTTATCACACGACGATTGTCAATCGTTAAATTACCAGGAGCCATTAAATACTCTCTGCTATGCCATTCACATGTACCATCCATAATAAAAGGTTGATAGGAGTATTCCGACTTATCCTGAGCAGCAACACTACTGGATAATAAATAAATAAAAAACAGACATCTCAAGTAGTTCATAATAATTATTGATTAGCTTTTATTTCAAACTCTCCACCAAGATCGACTCTAAATCCTGCATCAAGTGTAACTTCACCAATTGGCTCTATCCTAACATCGGCACTCGAAGTAATGACAAAATTTCCAGACTGCTTTTCCGAAGTAACGTTACTTCCTATTTGAACATCGGATGTGTGAACATAATGTGTGCCCGATACACTCTCATTTTGCAGGTACAAAGGAGCTATATAAGGTATATAATTATGTTTTGTCACAGCAACAGTGTAATTTTTACAGTTTGAAGGTAAGCTAAAAGAAGCCTGATTAGAGTTAACAGAAGAATGATAACTCGCGCCCCCAAACAATCCATTCACACAAACTCTAGGCTGATAAATACTATCAGGAACCTCAATGGTCAAATTAGCAGGTATAGTTATATTACTCATTATTTTAGGAATTCCAGTCCACAATTCTAATTCCGGGCAGCCAATTAAATTGTGTGCTAAAGCAAGCCAGTGCTTCTTGTATGAAGTCTGAATTGGTTTTGACATTGCCTCACATATCCCAATGTTGTAATCACCAGAGACTAGTCGGTCCACAAACTTGTCAAATAGATGCTTTGAAGGACCTTCTGAGGCAAACGATACAGTATCAGAAGTCCATCCATAACGTGTGTTTCCTAAATAAATTGGTCCCCCAAATTTTCCGGCTGTCGTAAACGCTTGTCCCATATTGAGATCATAAGATACATTGGGAATCGTAATTTTATCATACGGCATAGTTGTACAACTAGTAGTATAAGCTATTGATGGCTTAAAATAATTAGTAAGATTAACGAAAGTATTTTCAGTCGTTGGCCAAGTTGTATTATTTGTAGAAAGAATTAGATTATATGTCACATTTAAGCCTTTAGATGAAGCTGTGATGGTACAAGGACTTCCATGCCCAAACCAACTAACAAAACCATATTCATTATTCATTTCAGCTATTACATCATTTCCTGTTGGAAAAGATGGCAATGAATTCGTGCAAAATCCTCCCTCTTCTTCAAAAATCACCGTATCTGGAAGAAATTGATGTAACCTCCCAGCTATTATTCGGGCTTCATTATGAAATTGCATTTGATCAGATTGAGTAAAAAAAGCTTTTTGAAGATAATTAAAATTTCCGTTTCCGGGATTTCGCTCATATTTCATTAGCTTGTAAGTGTAGTTATCTACATCTTCTGCATTTTCACATAATATTCTTCCTACGAATAACTCTGGCCAATAATCTAAAGCGTCAGACGGCTCTCCCAAATATTTATCTGTATCCACTTTCCAGTTTCCATTTAAGTCGCTAAAATAAAGATCTGTTGGTATTTTTGCTGCAATTGTATCAGAACCATAATACCATCTATTATCATATCCTGAACCATACCGTAAAGGTAGAATTGTCCCATCCCCTCCAAAAAATACATATTTGGTATTCGGTGAGTGCGCAATATCAGAGGCATAAATTAAATATTGTCGTATCTTTCCTGCACTGTCATTTATACCTGAAATCGGATCTCCGGTAATACCACTGTCATTCAAAATATCTTCCACAGTAACAATACCAGCATTGTATCCTTTTGTTCTTTTCCATGAAACGAGCCGATTGAAAGATGGTTTCAAATTATTTGTCGTAATAACTACATATTCATACACAGGTAAAGAGATTGAAGAATTTGAAGAGATACTTCTGGAAGAAACAATACTATTAGTCTTAATAGAAGGTTCTTTAAAGTCTGGATTAATAACGATATTTCTTAAATCTATTTCTTTATCTCTTGCCGTTCTGTTAATAATTTGTGTACCTCTCTTTAATCCCGTCTCTGAAGTAGAATAGTTTATTGTGAAAGAGACCTCAGTATTGAGTTCCATCCTCTTTTCTTCAGGATAATAAACCATCGGACTAATTGCTAGAGTTATTATATGGATATTGCCATATAAATATCCCTCATCTGTAATCGCAACTACTTTCTCAGGAAATCCTTTATTTGAGTTATAAATAACAGGATCACGATCAATAAATCTTATAGATTGCGGGAGAATAGATGTTGGTATATCCGGCTGAGCTGGATATATCCATGTAGATAGAGGTATATCTTGCTTTGTTATCTTTTCAATAATTATTAAAATGTTGTTTGCAATTGCAGGAACTCTGACTTGTATGTATTTCATCGGTAGTTCAGGAGCACCTTCTGTTCCTTGACTGGAAAGTCCGGAATATTTTACTTTCATATATTCCTGCTTGTTTTCACCCAAGACCTTTTCAAAAGTTAGTT
>CAYOGG010000178.1:0-2939 GCA_964403455.1 uncultured Bacteroidaceae bacterium
ATTATTTAAAATCTGAGAATAGCGTATTATTATAAGAACATAATAATTTGCTTAGAAGCTGTAAGAATTATTTTGTGGAAAATTAAAATAGCTTATTAAACAGCTTAATAGCAATTATCTGCTGTTTATTGTGATTTATAGATATTAGCCTTAAATTTGTATTTTATATGGAGAAGGTTATTATTCACCCCCTTGTCGGAGAAGTGACAATAATAAAAAACCGCAGAAACAGAAACATACGTATTTCTGTTCGTTCACAAGGTAGAGTAAGGGTATCAATACCTATATTCCTTCCTTATTCGAAAGGCATTGATTTTTTGGAACAAAAAAAGATATGGGTTATAGAATGCATCAAAAAACAACAGCTTCAATCGTGTAATGAGAAAGAAGAAGGTAGAGTTGCCTATATTCCTAATAATAAGTCGGAACTTGAGATTTATAAAAATAAGGCTAAGACAAAATTGGAACCACGACTCAAAGAACTTGCTGAGAAGAACGGATTTATTGACCAAAATGGAGAGATTCTGATAAACAGAGTTCATATGAAACACAATATTTCCAATTGGGGATCCTGTTCCATAAAAAACAATATCAATCTGAATATGTGTCTTATACAACTTCCGGAATATCTTCAGGATTATGTCTTATTACATGAATTGTGTCACCTTAGATATAGGAATCATAGTAAATACTTTCATCTATTACTGGATTCATTATGCAATGGGAAAGAAAAAATATTATTCAAGGAACTTCACACATGGAGACTGGAACTGCAAAGATAATGCAAATGAGAACAGAAGCCAAGTTTACTTGGATTATGTCGAATGCAGCTTATCTTTGCACCATAACCAATTACAGCCATTAAGATTTAATAGCTGATGTTGATAAAAAACATAATCCCTCATATTGAAACTATGAAAAGATTTTATTTCATAATCTTAGTTTGCGTCATTACATTGTCTTCCTGTGTCAAGGATGATGATTCTTTATCTCAAAAAGAAATGCAAGTTACACTGAATGGATGTATTGAAGATAACCAAACCAAAATAGCATACGTTCCTACCGAAGACAGCACAAGCTTTCATTTTATTTGGAGCGCAAATGACAAAGTAAGTATAATAATAAATGACAATTCATCATATAACACAAATAATGAATTCCTAGTGACAAAAGCCGACATTTATTCACCAATTTACGGTACTGTAACAAAATGGGAAAGCAAGCGAAATCTTTTTGCCGTCTATCCTTTTAATAATAATGGATATGAAATAGTCGAACATGTCGAAGATCCAGAATTGGTGATTTCAGCAGATAGCCAACAAATATCGGTAGGAAACGGAAGTGATAGGATAAAAAACGGATTAATGGTAGCATATTTAAAATCGGTAGAATGTGATAGTCTTATAAATCAAACACTGAATTTTGAACAGACCATGTGTTTTATAAAGTTATCGGTTATTGACATACCGGCAACAGAACATATTACAGCTGTTGGACTTGAAGATGAAACATCTTCCAAAATTCCGATCAAATGGAGTTTCCGTATCTGGAGTTCTGAATATCAGAGTCTTCCGGATTCCACATCTTCACAATTGTATGTAACTGTTCAAAAATCCTTACCGGGGATACCCACAATTATAACCTTTGCACTTATACCATTTAATTACGGAGACCCGAATATAGGCGGAACCGGGAGACTGTCAATTTACGTAGAAACTACTAACCGTCAAGGATCCGTCAAAAGCTATATGATTAAGGATCTTGAGCGAATGAATTTTGTGCGTAATATAATGTATGAAATGTCCGCGAGCTTAAAAGGCTTGACCGGCATACCTGTAACGGCTAATCATCAAAGATAAAGTTTTCGTTAAGCGAGAGCAGAGAAAAGTCAATTGGAGAAATCTACTCCAAAGTACGATAGAGTTCCAATAATTTCTTCGCCGCCACAAATGAGGTTATTTCTCCATTTAAAACCAGCTGTTCACACTTTACTATCTGCTCCTCAATTATAGGATTGTTATAGAAGCTATTCCTAAGTGTCTCATTAATGCTTTCATACATCCAATATTTGGCCTGTTCATTGCGTCGATACTTAAAATATCCGTTGTCCTTAACAAAATCCATATAACTCGAAACCATATCCCAGATCTCTTTTATTCGAAGTTCATAAAAGCCTGAATATGTCAGGACCTTCGGTTCCCATCCGCTTTCAGGAGCCGGAAAAAGGTGTAACGCATTACGAAAAGAACGGGCAGCCAATTCTGCTTTTTCGGCATTGTCTCCATCCGCCTTGTTAATAACTATTCCATCTGCCATCTCCATGATACCGCGTTTTATACCTTGAAGTTCATCGCCGGTACCGGCCAACTGAATAAGCAAGAAAAAGTCAACCATAGAATGTACTGCGGTTTCACTCTGTCCTACTCCGACTGTCTCAACAAAAATCTTATCAAATCCGGCTGCTTCACAGAGTACTATTGTCTCACGTGTTTTTCTTGCTACTCCTCCCAAAGAACCCGCAGATGGACTGGGACGAATAAAGGCCTTAGGATGAACAGCAAGACGTTCCATCCTGGTCTTATCGCCCAGAATACTACCCTTACTACGCTCACTGCTTGGATCAATAGCCAATACGGCAAGCTTTCCTCCTTCTTTCAGCACATGAAGACCAAAAACATCTATTGATGTGCTCTTACCTGCACCGGGAACTCCGCTTATGCCGATTCGAACTGAATTTCCGGCATAAGGAAGAGACTTCTCAATTACCTCCTGAGCAATAGCCTGATGCTCGGGCAATACACTTTCAACCAAGGTTACGGCACGACTAAGAACGGTAACATCACCTTTCAAGATACCTTCCACATATTCAGATACAGAGAGTTGGGGCTGACGTGAAAAGCGCTTACCCTTAAATAAAGGATTGACGGTCGAAGGTTGTT
>CAYOGG010000179.1:0-2933 GCA_964403455.1 uncultured Bacteroidaceae bacterium
GATACTTTTTGTAATTTTCAGTTGCCTCATCTCGTATATATTGTGATAACGTTATTTTCTGATTTCACCTATTACTTCCAAATAAGCGAATTGGGCGCAAATTTACTTCTTTCTTTTTGTAAATCCTACAATTATTCAAACAAAAATAGATAATAAAAGACTGGAGTCTAAATATATCTCAACTCCAGTCTTAGAATTGCAATTCAGATTTATTAATCAATTAATTATTAGCTAAATCAACTGCATAATTCGCTCTTAATCCCGAAGGATAAATGCCTGTAATAAACAGGACCTGTTCCGGCGATGATAAAGCTTCTTTAAATACATCTCTCAAGTCCGATTCGGATTTAATCTGTCGACTGTTGACTTTCAGAATAATATACCCCCTTTTAATTCCAGACTTGGAAAATATACCGTTATCAATACCGCTAACTTGTAATCCGTAGCCAATATTAAGTTGCTTCTTCAATTGATCTGAAACGTCTTTAAACGCAGCTCCAAGTATATCAATGTCTGCATCTTTTACAATATCAGTATTACCTTTCGAATTTTTCAATGTTACCTCTATAGTCTTATTCTTCTTGTCACGAAGAACTGAAACAGAGACCTTATCACCCGGACGATATTGTGCAATTGTCTCTTGTAACTCAGTCATTGTCTTGATATTTTTCCCATTGATCTTTGTGATTATATCACCCTTCTTAAGACCGGCTGCCAATGCACCTCCTCCGTCCGGTACTTCACTTACATATACACCTTCAAGTGTACCGAAATCACGATCTTTATTCTCATCAAGTTGTCTCATTGCAGTCACATCACTTCCTAAGATACCAAGCAAGGCTCGCTGAACGGCTCCGTATTCTTTCAAATCGGCAACTACCTTTCCTACTATAGTGGTAGGAATCGCAAAACCATATCCTGCATAAGTTCCGGTTGGAGATTCTAATGCCGCATTTATGCCTACAAGTTCTCCTTTCGAATTTACAAGAGCACCACCACTGTTACCCATATTGATTGCAGCATCTGTCTGAATAAATGATTCAATGCTTTCCTTCTTATCGTAAATACCTATCTTTCTTGCTTTTGCACTGACCACACCTGCAGTCACTGTCGATGTCAGGTTAAATGGGTTTCCCACAGCCAGTACCCACTCACCAAGTTTAAGTGCATCGGAATTGCCCATTGGCACTATAGGAAATTCATCACCTTCAATTTTTATCAGTGCCAAATCTGTATTCGGATCCGATCCTATTACAGATGCCTGAAACGTACGATTATCATTTAAGGTTACATCTATAACATCAGCTCCGTCAATAACATGATTATTTGTCACAATATAACCATCGGATGACAAAATGACACCCGAACCGTAACCTACCTGAGGCTGGGTTCTATACTGACGTTCATACGGTTGTCTATCGCCGAAAATATACTCAAAGACATCAGGCATTTGCTGTACGGTTTGCACTTTACTATTTACTGTAGACTTAATATGGACTACTGCATGAATTGCTTTCTCTGCAGCATATGTCAAATCCACCGGTTGACCGGTTGGTGAAGCTGATGAACCGGAAGCAGTATATGCGTATGGTGATGAATAGTTCACCGAGGCAGAATCCATACTCAGTTCATCTTTACTATTGTTTACCACATATGTGGTTACTCCTGCAGCAGTTGCACAACAAGCAACTAAAAGCAGAGACTGCATTAATTTTTTAGTTGTACTTTTCATAATCTAATTTTATTATATAGTTAATTTCAATTACCATCTTAACAATCCGCTTGCCAAATATATACAATGATTATGCCAATAGTACACCCTTATGGTGTTTTTTGCCAATAATTAACCAACACTCATTGCGGATTAACAATTAGACGTCCCTTTATAAACTTATTATATGCTTTCGGACACGGTTATATTCAAGAGGTATTGATTCAGAATATAACCGAAAAAAATGCGTAACTTTGCATTCGAAAGCTGGCCGGTCTGTCGCTGCCATTTAAAATGGTTGAGGAAAGTCCGGGCAATATAGAGCATTCCACTTTCTAACAGAAAGCAGTCGGCGACGACTGAGAAACGCAGAAGAAAAGAACCGCCTATCACATGATAGGTAAGGGTGAGAAGGTAAGGTAAGAGCCTACCAGGCATATGGTGACATATGTGCTGTGCGTATTGGAAATTGCAAGATCATGTATACCGGCGCCAGAGGGCTGCTCGCTCAAGCCGGAGGGTAGATCGCTAGAACCGCCTGGTGACAGTCGGTGTAGATTAATGACAGACAGGATGATACAATTCAGACTACAGAACCCGGCTTATAGGCCAGCTTTTTTTTGAATCATATAATATTTACATAATGAAGCGAGTACGTTGTCCAAAATGCGACCATTACATTACATTTGACGAAACTATATATAATGAAGGTCAGTCACTTGTTTTTGAATGCGATAATTGCAAAAAGCAGTTCTCTATAAGAATAGGTACCAGCAAATTGGCAGCCACTCAAAAAGATGCCAATAAGAATCAGAATTCAACAGACGAAGGTTTCGGATCAATACTTGTCGTGGAGAATGTTTTTGGATTCAGACAGAACTATCCTCTCAAAGAAGGTGACAATATTATCGGAAGATATAACCAAGGAGACAAAATAACCATTCCAATAGATACTACGGATAGAAGCATGGATAGAAGGCATTGCGTAATTACCGTCAAAAAAGACAGAAACGGCAATATATCCTATTTATTGAGAGACTTCCCAAGCCTTACCGGAACTTTCTTATTCAATAGAATTCTTGGAGACAGAGAAAAGGCATTAATAGAAGATGGCGCCATAATCACATTAGGCGCCACCACTATAATCTTACAAGCTCACAAATAATTGTCTATAAAAACTATTACGGAATTTATAAGTAATTATTAGAGATGTTTTTCCGTA
>CAYOGG010000180.1:0-2905 GCA_964403455.1 uncultured Bacteroidaceae bacterium
ATGCACCTATTATATTAGAGAGCATGGACTTCCCAGAGCCTGTTATCAGCGTAGCCGTTGAACCTAAGACTGAAAAGGATATGCAGAAGATGGAAGACGGTCTTACTCGTCTTGCAGAAGAAGATCCTACATTTCAGGTTAGGGTTGATGAGGAGTCAGGTCAGACTATTATTTCCGGTATGGGTGAACTCCATATTGATATTATTGTTGACCGTCTTCGTCGTGAATTCGGTGTTGAGTGTAATCAGGGTCGTCCTCAGGTTAGCTACAAAGAGACAATTGTTCGTCCTGTGCAGTTACGTGAAGAATATAAGAAACAGACCGGTGGTAAAGGTCACTATGCATGTATCGTTGTTGAGGTCGGTCCTGCCGATCCGGATTGGAAGGGTGGTCTTCAGTTTATTGATGCTACTAAGGGTGAGGCCTTACCAAGGACTTATCTGCCTGCAGTTGAGAAGGGCTTTACCAATGCAATGAAAACAGGCGTTTTGATGGGTGCTCCATTGGAATCTCTTAAGGTTACCGTTCTTGACGGTAAGTTCCATCCGGTTGACTCTGATGCGCTTTCTTTTGAAGTTTGTGCTGCCAGTGCATTCCGTAGTGCATGCGTTAAGGCAGGCCCTGCTTTGATGGAGCCTATAATGAGTCTTGAGGTGGTTACTCCTGAAGAGAGTATGGGTAATGTAATCGGTGACTTAAACAAACGTCGTGGTCAGGTTGAGGGTATGGAAACAAACCACTCCGGTGCCAAAATTGTTAAGGCTCATGTACCACTTTCCGAGATGTTCGGTTATGTAACAGCTCTTAGAACTATTACTTCAGGTCGTGCAACATCGTCTATGTCTTATGAACGTCATACTCCGGTTTCAACATCACTTGCTAAACAGGTAGTTGAGGAACATGGAGGTAATGTTAATTTATTGTGATAATTATGCGTGAGGAATAGCAAATGACTCTTATTTCAATCGCTAATAATAATGTATTAATTTAATAATAAGATGAGTCAAAAAATCAGAATCAAACTTCAGTCTTACGACCATAATGTCGTAGACAAATCAGCAGAGAAGATTGTAAAGACTGTAAAGTCTACAGGTGCAGTTGTAAGCGGTCCTATTCCACTTCCAACTCACAAAAAGATCTTCACTGTTAACCGTTCAACTTTCGTTAATAAGAAGTCTCGTGAGCAATTTCAGCTTTCTTCTTACAAAAGATTGATCGACATTTATAGCTCAACGGCTAAAACTGTTGATGCTTTGATGAAATTGGAATTGCCAAGTGGTGTAGAGGTGGAGATTAAAGTTTGATGTATTATCAGTGAGTTATTTAGTAATTTAAATTTTATTTGAAATGCCAGGATTATTAGGAAAAAAGATCGGTATGACATCGATCTTCGGTGCTGATGGAAAAAATATTCCATGCACCGTTATCGAAGTTGGTCCTTGCGTAGTTACTCAAATCAAGAGTGTCGAAAAAGATGGTTATGTTGCTGTTCAGGTTGGCTTCCAAGAGGCTAAAGAAAAGAACACTACAGCTGCTCTTATGGGACATTTCAAGAAAAGTGGGGTAACTCCGAAGAGACACTTGGCCGAGTTCAAGGATTTTGAACAGTCACTCAATTTGGGTGATGTTTTAACAGTGGAGTTGTTCAATGGCGCTACTTTTGTAGATGTTGTTGCAGTTTCAAAAGGCCATGGTTTTCAGGGAGTAGTAAAGAGACACGGTTTTGCCGGTGTCGGTGAGGCTACTCATGGTCAGCATAACCGCGCTCGTAAGCCGGGTTCTATTGGCGCTTGTTCTTATCCTGCAAAGGTGTTTAAGGGAATGCGCATGGGAGGTCAAATGGGAAATGAGCAGGTTACTACTCAGAACCTTAAGGTTCTTAAGGTAATTCCGGAGCACAATCTTCTTCTTATCAAGGGTTCTGTCCCGGGTTACAAAGGTGCAATCGTTTCAATTCTGAAGTAATGGAAATTAGCGTTTTTAATATAAAAGGTGAGGATACCGGTAGAAAGGTTTCCTTAAATGATGCCATCTTCGGCATTGAGCCAAATGATCATGCCATTTACTTGGATGTGAAGCATTTTATGGCCAATAAGCGTCAAGGTACTCATAAGTCTAAAGAGAGAAGCGAGATCAGCGGTTCAACAAAGAAACTTGGTAAGCAGAAAGGTGGAGGCGGTGCTCGTCGTGGTGATATTAACTCTCCGGTATTGGTGGGTGGTGCTCGTGTATTTGGTCCGAAACCCCGTGATTACAGCTTTAAACTTAACAAAAAGGTTAAGCAGTTAGCTCGTAAATCGGCCTTATCTTATAAGGTTAATGATAATGCTCTAATAGTTATTGAGGATTTCGTATTTGAAGCTCCGAAGACGAAGAGTTTTATAGAAGTATTAAATAATCTTAAGGTGTGTGATAAGAAATCACTCTTTGTCCTGCCTGAGAGCAATAATGTAGTATCTTTGTCGGCTCGTAATTTACAGGGTACTAAGGTTGTCAATGCAGCATCGGTAAATACTTACAGTATACTGAATGCTGATAGCCTTGTTTTAACAGAGAAGTCGATAGAGATTATCAATGATATCTTAAACAAGAAGGAGGCTTAATATGGGATTAATAATTAAACCGCTTGTAACGGAGAAGATGAACTCCATTACAGAAAAGTTTCCCAGCAGATTTGGGTTCGTGGTTCGTCCTGAGGCCAACAAGTTGGAGATAAAGAAAGAGATAGAGGGCTTGTATAATGTTACGGTAATTGATGTTAATACATCATCTTACTTAGGCAAAAACAAGTCACGTTATACCCGCAGAGGATTGTCAAAAGGCCAGGCAAATGCTTATAAAAAGGCTATAGTGACTCTGAAGGAGGGTGATACAATTGATTTTTACAGCAACATTTAATAAGATG
>CAYOGG010000181.1:0-2880 GCA_964403455.1 uncultured Bacteroidaceae bacterium
TTCTCGGTGTTATTGCAGCTCCTATTACAAGTGGAGATACGGCTTTAAGGTCTGCCCGGCTCATTATGGCCGACATGTTTCATATTGATCAGAAAAAGATTCGTAACCGTCTTTACATCTGTATTCCGTTATTTGCATTGACTCTAGGTGTTTTGATATTCAGCATAGTCAATAAAGACGGCTTCGGTATAATATGGCGTTATTTTGCATGGAGTAATCAGACTCTGTCTGTATTCACTCTATGGGCTATAACCGTATTCCTTTGTGAAGCCCGTAAGAATTATTATGTAACCTTGATACCGGCCATGTTTATGACAATGGTTACTACCACATATATTTGTGTTGCACCTGAAGGGTTACACTTGTCTCCGGTAATAGCCTATTCAGCAAGCAGTTTGTTTACATTAATCATGCTTGTTCTATTCATTCTCAAAAGAAGGCGAATTCATGCAAGAAAATGATAAACCGTTTTGAGTTTTTATGCTATATAAAATATACAAAAAATGTAATGTAGACTTTGCAAAATCGACTTTTTTTAGATATCTTTGTACCCTAAGCGAAACAGCTTAGGGTATATTGTTGATTATATAACCAGAACTATGGAATCATTTTTCAGAACGCATGACTATCTTTTAGAGCATTTGGATGCTCCTGTAAGAAGAAAACTTATGGATGAGGTAGATTGGTCATCGCGTATGATAGGTATTAAGGGTGGACGTGGAGTCGGAAAGACTACATTCCTGTTGCAGTACGCCAAAGAACGTTTCGGGCATGATCGTTCCTGTCTTTATATAAATATGAATAATTTCTATTTTCAGGGACGTGGAATCGCCGAATTTGCGGGAGATTTTTCAAGAAGAGGAGGCAAGGTCTTACTCATAGACCAGGTCTTCAAACATCCTGAATGGAGTTACGAGTTGCGGAAATGTTATGATAGATACCCTAACCTTAAGATTGTATTTACCGGTTCGTCAGTGATGCGTCTGAAAGAAGAAAATCCGGAACTGAACGGCATAGTCGATTCTTATCAGTTAAGAGGATTTTCCTTTCGTGAGTTCTTGAATCTTCAATCCGGGGCCGATATCAAGTCTTACAGTTTGGATGATATTTTGAGAAATCATGAAAAGATCGCAGCGGAAATTCTCTCTAAAGTGTCTCCGAACGATTATTTTCAAGACTATCTACATCATGGTTTTTATCCGTTTTTCACTGAGAATAAAAACTTCTCGGAGAATCTTATTAAGACCATGAATATGATAATGGAGGTTGATATACTGTTAATCAAGCAGATCGAGTTGAAGTATCTGCCTAAGATTAAGAAACTATTCTACCTGATGGCGTTGGAGGGTACATTATCACCTAATGTCAGTCAGCTGGCTATAGATATAGATACGTCAAGAGCTACGGTAATGAACTATATTAAATATCTGGCCGATGCAAGACTTATTAATATGGTATATTGTAAAGGCGATTCATTTCCGAAGAAGCCTGCACGTATTCTTATGCATAACTCCAACCTTATTTATACTATTTATCCGCACAGTTTCGAAAGACAGGATGTACTCGATACATTCTTTGTCAATGCACTTTGGAAAGATCATATAGTACATAATGGAGAAAAGAAGACTACATTCTTGGTTGACGGTCACATCAATTTCAGGATAGAAACCGGTGGGACACGTATAAAAAAGAAAAGTGATGTGTATTGTGCTGCTGATGAATTGGATTCCGGTGAGGGAAATATTATTCCTTTATGGATGTTCGGTCTTTTGTATTAAAATTCAATGACTTTAAAATATAAATTTATGGCAAAGAAATTCATTACATGTGATGGTAACCAGGCCGCTGCGCATATCTCGTATATGTTCTCAGAGGTTGCTGCTATCTATCCTATCACTCCGTCATCCACAATGGCTGAGTATGTTGACGAATGGGCTGCTCAAGGAAGAAAGAATATCTTCGGCGAGACTGTTATGGTCCAAGAGATGCAGTCAGAAGGTGGTGCTGCCGGCGCTCTTCACGGATCGCTTCAGGCAGGTGCATTGACAACTACATATACCGCATCACAGGGTTTGCTGTTGATGATTCCAAATATGTACAAGATTGCCGGTGAACTGTTGCCTTGCGTATTTCACGTATCTGCACGTACACTTGCTTCTCATGCACTATGTATTTTCGGTGATCATCAGGATGTTATGGCTTGCCGTCAGACCGGTTTTGCTATGCTTGCAGAAGGCTCGGTACAGGAGGTTATGGATTTGGCCGGTGTGGCACATCTTGCTACTATCAAGTCCAGAGTACCTTTCTTGAACTTCTTTGACGGATTCCGTACATCACACGAGATTCAAAAGATTGAGGCTCTCGCGAATGAAGATCTCGCCGGCCTTATAGACCAGAAGGCTCTTAAGGAGTTCCGTGAGAGAGCGCTTGACCCAAACAAACCGGTTATGCGTGGTATGGCTGAGAATCCTGATACATTCTTTACTCATCGTGAGATAAGCAATGCATACTATGATGCCGTTCCTGATATCGTAGCTGAATACATGAAGGAAATCAGCAAGATTACCGGACGTGAATATAAGCCGTTTACCTATTACGGTGCTGTCGATGCCGAGCGTGTAATCATCGCTATGGGTTCAATTACAGAGGCCGCCAAGGAGGTTATTGACTATATGACAGCTCAGGGTGAGAAGGTAGGACTTGTTTCAGTTCACCTATATCGTCCGTTCTCAGTTAAATATCTTGCAGCTGTTCTGCCTGCTACCACAAAACGTATTGCTGTTTTGGATAGAACCAAAGAGCCGGGTGCAAGCGGTGAACCTCTCTACATGGATATAGTAGAGGCCTTTGCCAACGGAAAAGATATCAAGCTTGCAGAAA
>CAYOGG010000182.1:0-2857 GCA_964403455.1 uncultured Bacteroidaceae bacterium
TTCCCGAATTGGACAATGACAACCATGTGATGCTTTCATCGTTGGATGAGACTGTTATTCAGCATGGTGCAGAATTTGAATTGGGTGTACATCAGTATTGGGGCAATAATTTCAGTCCTAAAGGTCATAAATATATTAGGGAATTTGATTGCGATAAGGTACCGACGACAATTTACAGGGTGGGAGGAGTTTTGCTTAAAAAAGAAAAGCTATTCGAGCATAATGAGAATAGAATTCTTATCAGATATACTCTTTTGGAGGCTCACTCGGAGACGATTCTGAGGTTGCAGCCTTTCCTCGCTTTCCGAAGCGTGCGCCAGTTTACTCATAAGAACGATTATGCCAGTCGCGATTTTCAGACTGTGGATAAAGGAATAAAGACCCGAATGTATCCGGGTTATCCGGAGCTGTTTATGCAACTAAGTAAGGAGAATAATTTCGTTTTCCGTCCTGACTGGTATTGCAAATTCGAGTATTTCAAGGAGTTGGAACGCGGATATGATTTTAATGAGGATCTGTATGTTCCGGGTTATTTTGAGGTTAATATCAAGAAAGGAGAGAGTATTGTTTTCTCTGCCGGTATATCAGAGGTTAAGATAAAGGGATTAAAGCGGACATTCACTGTTGAGGCGGGGAAACGTATTCCACGTGACAATTTCTATCACTGTTTAAAGAATTCTGCTCATCAGTTTCATAATAAACAGGACGGTCATCATTATATTCTGGCGGGTTATCCTTGGTTCGAATGTAGAGCAAGAGATATGTTTATCGCTCTGCCGGGTTTGACTTTGGCGATTAAAGAGGCTTTTGAGTTTGAGTCTGCCATGAATACGGCAAGTGAGGCGATACGCGATTATATAAAGGGTGTTCAGAGTAAATGCAGGATATATGAGATAGATCATCCTGATGTGTTCCTGTGGGCTGTATGGGCTATTCAGCAGTATGCAAAGTATGTTTCTGAAGAACAGGCTTGGGAAAAGTATGGAAAGCTGATGATGGAGATGATGGACTATCTGCGTCATAACAGACATATTAATTTCTTCGTTCATTCAAACGGACTGGTACACATAAATGGTACGGAACATGCGGAAACATGGATGAATTCTACAGTCAATGGTATTCCTGTGGTTCCTCGAACCGGTTATGTTGTTGAGATAAATGCGTTGTGGTACAATGCTTTGATGTTCTTAGGTGATTTGTCGGAGAAATTCGGTAAGCCGGATTATGCCAAGAGGTTACAGAATATGGCAAAGAGTGCCGGTGTATCTTTTGTTAAGGTGTTCCTCAATGAGCATGGTTATCTTTATGATTTTGTGGATGGCAACAATCCGGATTGGAGCGTCAGACCTAATATGATATTTCCTGTGGCATTTGACTATTCTCCATTGGACTTAAAACAGAAAAAGGGTGTCTTGGATATAGTAACGAAGGAGCTGCTGACTCCAAAAGGTTTACGTTCGTTAAGTCCTAAGAGCAATGGGTATAATCCCAATTACGAGGGGACACAGAGAGAACGCGACTATGCTTATCATCAGGGCACAGCATGGCCCTGGCTTGCAGGATTCTATTTTGAAGCTTATTTGAAGGTCTTTAAGATGAGCGGGTTGTCATTTGTGGAGAGACAGATGATAGGATATGAAGATGAGATGACTTCGCATTGTGTAGGTTCTCTTCCGGAGTTGTTTGATGGTAATCCTCCGTTTAAAGGAAGAGGTGCCGTATCATTTGCTATGAATATAGCTGAGTTATTGCGTACTGTCAAGACTATTAATGAGTTTGAATAAGGTATGGGTATGAAAGTTTTGATGTTTGGTTGGGAGTTTCCACCCCATATCCTCGGCGGACTTGGTACGGCGAGCTACGGATTGACTAAAGGATTGGCAGAACAGAAAGATGTCAGTATTACCTTCTGTTTACCGAAACCTTGGGGTGATGAGGATCAGAGTTTTATGAAGATTGTGGGTATGAATACGGTACCTATCGTATATCGTACTCCGGATTGGAATACTCTGAAGTCTCGTTATCCGTGGATGAATCCTCAGGATTATTATGATTTCAGAGATCATCTGTATGCTGATTTTAACTATATGTACACCAATGAATTGGGGTGTATGGAGTTTTCCGGACGTTATCCCGATAATCTTCATGAGGAGATTAATAATTATTCTATAGTTGCCGGTGTTGTGGCACGTACCGAGAGTTACGATATTATTCATTCTCATGACTGGTTGACATATCCGGCCGGCATTCACGCAAAACAGGTGAGCGGCAAACCTTTGGTGATACATGTTCATGCGACGGACTTCGATCGCAGCCGTGGAAATGTGAATCCTACGGTATATGCTATTGAAAAGAATGGCATGGATTATTCGGACCATATCATGTGTGTCAGCGAGTTGACGCGTCAGACGGTGATTAACAAATATCATCAGGATCCGCGTAAGGTGTCGGTGATGCATAATGCCGTTGAACCGCTGCCACAAGAGATACAGGAGATTGTTCCTCAAAAAAAATCACAGGAGAAGGTGGTGACGTTTTTAGGACGTATAACTATGCAAAAGGGACCGGAGTATTTTGTGGAGGCAGCTGCAATGGTTCTTAAGCGAACTCATGACATTCGTTTCTGTATGGCCGGAAACGGCGATATGATGAATGCCATGATCAGATTGGCAGCAGAGAGAGGTATTGCCGACAGATTTCATTTCCCCGGTTTCATGAAAGGCCGCCAGGTATATGAATGTCTGAAGAATAGTGATGTGTATATTATGCCTTCCGTATCTGAGCCGTTCGGTATCTCACCGCTTGAGGCTATGCAGTGTGAGGTGCCTACCATCATTTCAAAACAATCCGGATGTGC
>CAYOGG010000183.1:0-2845 GCA_964403455.1 uncultured Bacteroidaceae bacterium
AAAAATACAGGCTGTACAATGGGCGGTGTCTGCGGTAAAAAAGCAGATACTGCAAATGCTCAGGATTTTTTAATTTGGGTTACCAAGGGGCTTTCACAGGCGGCAGTTCTTGCACGCAAAGAAGGGAAAAAGGTTTCTAAAGATGTTAATCACATTGTCACAGTAAACCTTTTTACAACTATTACAAATGCCAATTTTGATACAGCGGCAATACATGCACGCACGGCTCTTACCATACAGGAAAAAGCAAAGATTTTGGCATCCCTTTCTTCCAAAGACGGCCTAAGCGAAGCTGCTCTTTGGTCAAGTCTCGATGAGAAAGAATGGGAAGTAAAATCGAAAACAATCGGTGTTCTTTCTACACAACATGAAGATATCCGCTCTTTACGGGAGCTGATAACCATCGGTCTAAAGGGTCTTTCTGCGTATTCAAAACACGCAAACGTACTGCTTCACGACAACGAAAAGGTTGATGAGTTTATACAGACTGCACTTGCAAAAACTCTCGACGATACATTATCAGTTGATGAATTAGTTGCGCTTACCCTTGAAACAGGAAAATTCGGCGTTGACGGCATGGCCCTCCTTGACGGAGCAAATACAGGAACCTACGGACACCCCGAGATTACAAAGGTAAATATCGGTACACGAAATAATCCCGGCATCATAATTTCCGGCCACGATTTGAAAGATCTTGAAATGCTTCTAGAGCAGACTCAGGGAACAGGGGTTGATGTCTACACACACTCGGAAATGCTTCCAGCGCACTACTATCCTGCGTTCAAAAAATATTCCAACTTTGCAGGAAACTACGGCAATGCATGGTGGAAGCAGAAGGATGAATTCGAATCATTCAACGGTCCGATTCTTATGACAACAAACTGCATTGTTCCCCCCAAGGACAGCTACAAAGATAGGCTTTTTACAACAGGAGCTGCAGGCTACCCCGGATGTAAGCACATTAAGGGTGAACCGGGTGAGAAGAAAGATTTTTCTGAAGTCATTGCGCTTGCAAAAAAATGCCCGCCTCCGACTCAAATTGAAAGCGGAGAAATTGTCGGCGGGTTTGCACACAATCAGGTTTTTGCCCTTGCAGATAAAGTTGTAGAAGCGGTTAAGACAGGAGCTGTAGAAAAATTTGTGGTTATGGCAGGCTGTGACGGACGTCACCCGACACGAGATTACTACACCGAATTTGCAAAGGCTCTTCCTCCAAAAACCATCATACTTACTGCGGGCTGCGCAAAGTACCGCTACAACAAACTCGCTCTTGGAGACATAGGCGGTATTCCGCGGGTTCTGGATGCAGGACAGTGCAACGACTCGTATTCACTTGCCCTCATTGCTCTAAAACTGAAGGAAGTATTCGGCCTGGACGATGTTAATAAACTCCCCATAATTTATAACATTGCATGGTACGAGCAGAAGGCTGTCATTGTTCTCCTTGCACTTCTCTACCTTGGAGTAAAAAATATTCACCTTGGACCAACCCTTCCGGCCTTTCTTTCTCCCAATGTTGCATCGGTTCTTGTGAATAACTTCGGCATTGCTGGAATAAAATCGGTACCGGAAGATATTAAAGGCTTTTTCGGCTGATTACTGAGAGCGGGGGTTCAGGCCTCTGAAAGCCTCCCCGTTTCTGCTGTATAAGACTGCCGCTTCATAAAATACATACAAAAGACTGAATCCGCGGGTTTTCAAAATCCTCAGGTTCAGTCTTTTTTTACTTTTTCCCAGGGCTCAATGCCGCCGTCAGCTTCAAAAAAAAGAGGATTGAGCTTGATTGATAATGCAGACGGAAAAAGGGGTAAGTCTAATGCAATACGCCCCGAACTTTGCCGTGTCTCAATTTTTTTTGCCAGAAATGCAGATTCATATTCAATCTGGCCTTTTTTGACGGGTATGGTACCGAAGAGAGTCTCGTCATAACGGTGCACCTTCTGTGCATCAAAATGATAACCGCGAATTTCAGCTTCTCTAACAATTTGACCGAGAAAAGTTCCTATTGCACTAAGGGGATCTTCCGCCTGTTTAAACCGCAGCAGCTGGGGATGATTTTTATACCCCCGTGTAAGCCCTTCTAACACTTTTTGCGCAAGCAGGGCTTCCCTCCACGCGGCAACAAGGCCTTTGACATCGAGATACGACGGATGAATTGACCACAGGCGCATATAACTCCCTCCAAATACCACTAAGCGCGTCAAGCACTCAGCAGGCGGACTGTACTTGTTATAAAATCCCGGGTTTCCGCCTGTAGTATAGCTGTGCTTCCGAGACTTCTTTGTAAGGACCAGCGGGAAACAAGAAGACGGAACCCTCCTGTAAGCATGGTAAAAATATGTACTGCAGTCACGTCCGATGTTAAAACACCGCGCTCCTGAAGACTATGTATGAGTGAAAGATGGCGATTTTTATTGTTCTCCATCATTTGGAGGACCTTACCCATAAGCTCGGCGCTGCCTGCAAATATGATTTCGGGAAACATGATTATTGAGTACCAGGGAAAGGAGTCGAATTCTTTTGCTCTGTATATATAAAACTGAATAAGACGTTCAAGTTCGCTCTCATACGTTTGCATCACAAAGTCCCAATTTTTTTCCCACAAAGAACAGACTTCATCAATTATTGCACAAAGAATGTCGTGCTTCGAATCAAAATGACGGTATATGGCGGGTTCGCTTATTCCAATGCTCTTTGAAATATTTTTTATGGTAAACACAGCAGTACCCTGCTCGTATATCAGTTTGAAAGCTGTTTTTATTATTTCTTTTTTCCGTTCCTGTGTTTCCATAACAACTCCTGTACATAAAAATCGCCCTTGTTAGTGCCTAATAACTAACATAAC
>CAYOGG010000184.1:0-2817 GCA_964403455.1 uncultured Bacteroidaceae bacterium
GGACGAGTCAGTGTTTGATGGTCGTATGCATCCAGTATTTCCAAGGTATCCTTATATGCTTCTCTAAGCATATCTGTCCTTTCTTTGGTGATTGCAGTAATTTTATTCTCTTCCATCGCCAACTCCTCCATTATACAATCCTCATTATTTGCTCATATAAAAGTATCTCTTGCGCATTTACACTCCTATTATTATGGTAATGCCCGAAAAACCACTTTTTGAACTGTACACTCTGACGTATTTTTTCAAGATATTCATTCAAATAATCTCTCTTATACTTACCACCACCAATTAATGCTTGGGTACTTGCTGCACAGCAGTGAGATACTATAAAATCAACTTCATTTCCATATGCTTGCAAATTTGTAATTCCTTCCATCATCTCCTCTTCCGATGGTAATTCCTGCTCCCACCAGCTATAATGATTCACTCTGTATGACTTAAAATTCTCCTCCAATGCCATTCTTTTTTTATAAAAATCCGGATCATCATATTCTAAAATTCCTCCGGAAATGTCATGACTTTTGGCTCCGCCAAAGGTAAATATCTTCTTACCTGCAATTGTGAACACCTGACCTCTCATCAGGTGTATCACAGACGGTCTGATTTTATGAACTTTTCCTCCATTCCATTCTTCTACGGGATAGTTGTAAAGCCTGTCAAAATTTTCATGATTCCCATCTACAAACAATGTAGTAAATGGTTTGCCCTCCAATTCTTCAAGTATTTTTGTTTCCCATCCTCCAGATGCATCCTTATCCCATATTACGCCAAAATCACCACAAATAATCATAAAGTCTTCTTTGGTCATTTCTTTTTGCTCCGGAAATAAGTCTATATCAAATTTCTCAAACTCCCCATGACAGTCACCGGTTATGTATATCATCGGTCCATCTCCTTTTTTGATTTTTTTCTCTTTGGGCCTTTTCGTTGCCCGCTCACGCATCTTCAGATTAAGCTCTCTATATCTTCGCTTTTCTTCTTCATCTTCCCCCAGCAATTCAAGATCTTTCTCCATTCCAAGAGAGAACAATACTGCTGCATATGCACCAATCGAAACAGTACTTACACCTTTCTCTATCGATGAAAGTGTATCTACACTAATACCGGCTCGTTCTGCCAGAAGCTCCGCCCGTATATTTCTACGTAATCTTGCTCTCTTTATATTTGCCCCCACTTTTTCCAATGCTCGCTCTGTACTTGGCAAAAGGGCCACTGTTTTTCTAGCCATATTCATCCTCTTTTCAAACTTTTTTCTCTAACACCTGATACATTCGGTGTTATCCGATTTTCTTCTTGACTATTCATGATGAATTTCATATTATAGATTCAAGAAATGGGTTTTTTGCTGAGTAAGGTCTCACGACTGGAAAAGGTTGCTCGTTTCTTTTTTTATGTTTACAAGATCGTATAAATATAGTTTTCCGTCCTGGGCATGTCTTACTACCATTATCACGTTGAACACATTATATCTTTCCACTTCTCCACTCTCCTTATATACAGGTAAGGCAAATCTGGAAGTATATCTATACCATCCAAACTTTGCATCTTTACTGTGTTTCATTTTCGTATTTTTCCTATATTCTTTTCCAGTTGCAATTTCTATCAATTCCGGAACTCCTTGTGACGCATTGGCCTTGGCTTTTGCATTTGCACCTTTTAAGGATGTTGTATACTCAGAATGTGCATATTCATCTGGGAAATCCGCTCCTATGTAAATCATGTCGTTTGTATCTTCTATCACATATGATTCTCCCACAAACTCTTTCAAATACGTTTCAACATCAATCCATTCTATTGAACGTTTCCCTTTGAACCTCACGTCATGAATGAATACAATCTTGTTTCCATCCAAATCTTCTACTACATTTACTTTTCTTTGCATAAAAAAATCCTCCTACAAAATGTTATACTTTCATTTTGCAAGAGGATTCTATATTTGTCATTCCAGCTGTGCTTTAATTTTTGTTTGTATTTACGCAGCCAGCATCCTATTTAGTTGTTTATAATATACATACAATCTTCTGGTTCTTGGATTTTCTATTATAACAATTGGTTCAGGCATAATTGCTTTTCTATTGCCACAAACGATTTCATCTATCGGCACCTGAAGAAATTGACTTAATGCATACAGATTGTCAATCGTTGGCATATTGATACCACTACACCAATTGTATACACTTTGCACACTTGTAAGGTTTAAATATTCTTTTATGTCTTTCGGCGTAATCCCGCGCTTGTCCATAATTCGGCGAAGATTGATGCCGGTTTCTTTAAGGTTAATTGTAGGGAATACATGTTTTGATTTTTCCATAGTTTATCCTATTCCACCCTTCTGCTATATAAACGTAAGTACACGACTAATAAATCAACCAAATCGATTATTTATCTTTATAATACGAAATTTTTTTCTTTAATCCAATATAAAACCTTAAATGATAGTCCTTAATCCTTTTCCATCAACAGGATATTCCCTATATTCAATGGCCTTAGGATTAGAGAATTCACTACCATTGTCAGAATTATACATAATTAAGGATAAGACGGACTATGCCGAAGTTTTTTTAATGACATTAAATATAAGATTGTTTAATTATTCTTCGGCATAGTCTGTAAGAGAGAATCCATACCTCTCTCTGTAACATCCATTCAAATGATGTAAGGAGTATCCGAATTAGAGGGTATGGAATTTCGGATTACAATTGAGTATTCGATTACATTTCGATTACATATTATGCCCATCTTTTTCGCAAATTATCAAATTGACTTTGACATTTCGCTCGAAACTTTGATATTTCGCCCGAGATGTCAATTCAC
>CAYOGG010000185.1:0-2777 GCA_964403455.1 uncultured Bacteroidaceae bacterium
ATGGTGAAGTTCTTGCCTTTGTAGGAGTATTCCTTTGCAGCTTTCTTAAAGCATTCCGAGAGTCTCTCGATACGATTGTCCAAAATATCGGTAAAACGTAAAAGAACAGGTGCGGATACATTTCTGTCTGAAAGGTCGTTCATCAACTCCTTTAAATCGATTTCAACGTCGCTTTTTGTAGGAGTTACAACTACATTACCCTGCTCATTTATATTAAAGTATGATACGCCCCATCCTTTAATATTGTACAACTCAGCGGAATCTTCAATATGCCACTTTTTCATTATATAATTTTTTCGACCGAAATCCGGTATTTGGTCGGCAAAGATAATGCAAGTCGAAGATATATAAAAACTTTCAGTTACTTTTGCACCTGTTTTATGTTCTTGTTACGAATCGTATTGAATATTAGAATAATAGATGAGAGTACCGGCAGAATGGGAGAGACAAGAATGCGTACAATTGACATGGCCGCATCGTGATACGGACTGGCGCGATATGCTGGACCTGGCCATTGATTGTTTTGTTGAGATAGCTAAAGCAATCTCTGCACATGAGGAGCTGCTTATTGTTACTCCTGAAAAAGAGGAAGTTAAGAAAAGATTGACGGAAGCAGGGTTAAACATTAAAAATATCACTTTTTTTGAGTGTAAGACAAACGATACCTGGGCGCGTGATCATGCTTTCATCACTGCTGTCGGTGAGAGTGGGGATGTGGAGTTGAATGATTTTCGTTTTAACGGTTGGGGAGAGAAATACAACTCCTCCTATGATAACCTGATAAATAGGGAGCTATATCAGTCAGGACTATTCTCTAAGGTGCGTTACAGAGACATGAATGCTATTGTCTTAGAGGGCGGTTCGATAGAGACTGACGGAAAGGGTACTTTGCTTACTACGGCTTCATGTCTGCTTTCAAAGAACAGAAACGGTTTCTACAATATGGAAAATGCCGAATACACTCTGGCTCCTTTGCTGGGAGTAGACAAATTCTTATGTCTGGAACATGGCTCCATCGTGGGTGACGATACAGACGGACATATTGATACTTTAGCCAGACTATGCCCTGATGATACAATCGTTTATGTGAAGTGTTATGACAAATCCGATGAACATTTTGCGGAACTATCGGAGATGGAGAAA
The DNA here is from genome assembly GCA_964403455.1 of uncultured Bacteroidaceae bacterium. GTDB lineage: Bacteria > Bacteroidota > Bacteroidia > Bacteroidales > Bacteroidaceae > Colenecus. The sequence goes on from CAYOGG010000185.1 coordinate 1,144, forward strand.
GAACTGATGAAATTTAAGACCGCAGATGGCCATTCGTTTCGTCTTGTTCCACTGCCTTTACCTAAAGCGGTCGTATATGAAGGCGAGAGATTGCCGGCTACATATGCAAACTTCTTGATAATAAACGATGCAGTGCTGGTACCCGTATACGGTCAGGCTGATTTGGACAATGACGCCCTTGATATTCTGGGAAAGGTATTTCCTGAAAGAGAGATAATAGGCATAGATTGTCTGCCTCTTATCAGACAGCATGGCTCTCTGCACTGTGTAACCATGCAATATCCGGAGGGTGTAGGACTAAATAAAATACAAGATTATGAAAGTGGCGATAATACAGCAGGCTAACGGTAGTGATATCGTAGATAACATGAGACGTTTATCCGATAAAATCGGAAAAGCCGCAAAAGAGGGTGCAACACTTGTAGTTTTGCAGGAGCTGCAGAACACACCCTATTTTTGTCAGACTGAGAATACTGATATGTTCGATTTGGCCGAACCTATTCCGGGTTCATCGACCGATTTCTATTCCGAAATAGCCGGAAAGAATGGTATTGTGCTCGTGGTCACTATCTTTGAGAAAAGGACTTTCGGCCTTTATCATAACACTGCGGTAGTTTTTGAAAAAGACGGTTCCATCGCCGGAAAGTATAGGAAGATGCACATACCTGATGATCCGGGTTACTATGAGAAGTTTTATTTCGCTCCCGGAGACATGGGATTTGAACCTATTAAAACATCGGCCGGTATATTGGGCGTGCAGGTATGCTGGGATCAGTGGTATCCTGAAGGAGCCAGACTTATGGCACTTCATGGAGCTGATATCTTGATATATCCTACTGCCATCGGATGGGAACCTACTGATTGTAAAGAAGAGAAGATGCGTCAACTTGATGCATGGATTACTGTACAGCGCGGGCATGCCGTAGCCAACGGACTTCCTGTGATTTCTGTAAACCGTTGTGGATTTGAGCAAAACCCTGCCGATAAAACTTCCGGTATAGAATTTTGGGGAAACAGCTTTGTCTGCGGTCCACAGGGTGAGATACTGTACAAGGCTTCTACCGATGAAACGGTAGATATTGTCGATATTGACACCAATCGCAGTGAGTCAGTCAGAAGAATATGGCCTTTCCTCAGGGATCGCAGGATAGATGAATTCTCCGATTTGACTCGCCGGTATATCGACAAGCCCTGACTCTCACTGCCCGGTCAATAAAATATGCTGATTTAAAAATCGGTAAATAAATTAATTCATTGCCTTCTTAAGTTCGGCTTTCATTGTGTCGTTTCCCGGAAAGCCGATGCTCTTGTATGCGAATTTGCCCGTTTTATCGAAAATCAGATACGTAGGTACACCATTGGACTCGTATTTTGTGAATATTGATGAATATTGTTCATTGGTGAGATAATAATGCTCACCTGAAATTTCAGGTATCATCTCGCTCCATTTATCAATAGGCGATGTAGGGCCGGTGAGATATACAAATACCACATCCTGATTTTTCATCTCATCCTTTAACGGAAGCATACTCTTGTGAGCAGCACGGCATGGTCCGCACCATGTAGCCCAAACATCCACAAGAACGGCTTTACCCTTGTACCGTTCTATGATAGTATCCAGGGTCTTATCCGGA
>CAYOGG010000186.1:0-2775 GCA_964403455.1 uncultured Bacteroidaceae bacterium
GGCCCAAACGGAGCCGGTAAGACTACATTGTTCCGTTTGATTATGGGATTGGATAAGGTCGATAAGGGTACCTTTGAGATAGGTGAGACCGTAAAGATTGCTTACGTGGATCAGCAACACAAAGACATTGACCCTTCCAAAAGTGTCTATCAGGTAGTCAGTGGAGGAAGTGAACTTATTCGTCTGGGTGGTCGCGATATCAATGCAAGAGCCTATCTGGGAAGATTTAATTTTACCGGTGCTGATCAGGAAAAGCTCTGCGGAATGTTATCCGGCGGTGAACGTAACCGTCTGCAATTGGCTATGGCGCTTAAAGAAGAGGGTAACGTATTGCTGCTTGATGAGCCTACCAATGATATTGATGTAAATACCTTACGCGCTCTTGAAGAAGGTTTGGATGACTTTGCCGGTTGCGCTGTAGTGGTAAGCCATGATCGTTGGTTCTTAGATAGAATATGCACTCATATATTATCTTTCGAAGGAAACAGCGAGGTAGTCTTCTACGAAGGTTCTTATAGCGATTATGAAGAGTACAAGACCAAGCAACTGGGCTATGAAGAGCCGAAACGTATCCGTTACAGAAAACTTATTAACGATTAAACTTATAAATACTAATCTAAATTACTAACCAAATGAAGATTGCAAAATTATTAATTCCAATGGCATTGGCGGCTTTGATCGTTTCTCCGATTAAAGCCCAGGATAAACTGTATATCAATACCTTTGCCCTGAGTGATGTAGAACTGCTGGATGGTCCGTTTAAACATGCACAGGACCTGAATGTGGAGGTCCTTCTGCAGTACGATGTTGATCGCCTACTGGCTCCATTCTTTATTCAGGCAGGATTGGAACCGAAAGGTGAGCTGTTTCCCAACTGGGCTGGTTTGGATGGTCATATGGGTGGGCACTATCTGTCTGCCATGGCCATTCATTATGCTTCAACCGGAAACCAAGAGTGCTTGAAACGCATGGAATACATGCTTTCAGAACTTAAACGTTGTCAGGATGCCAGTGGCGATGGATATATAGGTGGTGTACCTGACAGTAAGAAAATATGGTCCGAGGTTAAGAACGGCAATATCGATATCATCGGCAGGTATTGGGTTCCATGGTATAATGTTCACAAAATATTTGCAGGTCTTCGCGATGCATGGCTTTATACCGGAAACAAAATGGCCAGACAGATGTTCCTGGATTTATGCGATTGGGGTATATCCGTAACAAGTGGATTATCCGATGAGAAGATGGAGCAAATGCTTAATACCGAATACGGAGGAATGAATGAGGTATACGCAGATGCTTATCAGATGACCGGAGATAAGAAATACCTGGAGACGGCAAAGCGTTTTACACATCATCAGTTGTTTGACAGCATGTTAGCCGGTGTTGATAATATGGATAACAAGCATGCCAATACTCAGGTTCCAAAAGTAGTTGGTTTTTCCAGAGTGGCAGAGGTTGCGGATGATTCGGATTATCTACTTGCCTCAGATTACTTCTGGGATAGAGTGGCTAACCACCGTTCCATCGCCTTTGGAGGAAACAGCCGTAGAGAACATTTCCCCTCAGTATCTGATAATAAAAGTTACGTAGAGGAGCGCGAAGGTCCTGAATCGTGTAATACCCATAACATGCTGAAACTGACGGAGAATCTGTTTAGAATGAATCCTAAGGTTGAATATGCAGACTTTTATGAGAATGCACTATACAATCATATACTATCGACACAACATCCGGAACACGGAGGATATGTATATTTTACACCGGCCCGTCCGGCACACTATAGAGTCTATTCTCAACCGAATGAGGGCATGTGGTGTTGTGTAGGTACAGGTATGGAGAATCATGGAAAATATGGAGAGTTCATCTATTCTCACGAAGTTGATGACCTGTATGTCAATCTCTTTATCGCCTCAAAACTTCAATGGAAATATAAAAAAGTGGTATTGACTCAGAATACTTCATTTCCGGATAGTGAAAACAGTAAGATTACTGTCAATGTAAAAAGAAAGACAGCATTTCGCATGATGGTACGTTGTCCGGGATGGGTTACACCGGGTGATATGAAGGTGATGTGTGGAGGCATTGACTATGCTGAAAACGCCAAAGCATCCGAATACATTGTCATAGATAGAACATGGAAAGATGGCGACGTTGTTGAGATAAGCATGAAGATGAAGATGCATGTTGAAAAAATCGAGAACGTTAATGATTATATTGCCATAAAGAAAGGCCCGATTTTGCTTGGTGTAAAGACAGGTACCGAAGATATGGCCGGAATTGTTGCAGATGATTCGCGTTGGGGACATATTGCATCAGGCCGTCTTATATCGGCATTTGATGCTCCATTCATTGTAGGTTCAGAGTCTCAGATAACTCAGGCCATTGAAAATGCCCGTCCGGTAGAAGGTGCATCCATGACATATACAGTGCCTAATCTTTTTCAGGGTAAGTGGGCTGATGCGAAATTGGAGCCGTTCTTCAGAATTCATGATAGCCGATACTCCATATACTACCTCACTATGACTCCGTCAGATTATGTAGGATATCAGGAGAATCTGCGAGCTGAAGAGGCTGCCAGGCTGGCACTTGACGAACGTACAATAGATGCTGTCCAGCCGGGAGAACAACAGCCGGAGGTAGACCATCAGATGAAAAATGAGAACTCTTCGAAAGGTAATTTTGAGGGTGAGCCATGGCGTAATGCTGTAAACGGAGGCTTCTTTGAATATACAATGAATACTGAAGGCCGTACAGACTTGTCTCTTATGATAC
>CAYOGG010000187.1:0-2771 GCA_964403455.1 uncultured Bacteroidaceae bacterium
GATAGAATTTGTTTACCATGATACGGTCTCCGGGTATCAGAGTGGGATACATGGAATATGTGGGGATAATGAATTTCTCGGCTATGAAGATGCGCCGACCGTAATGAAGCAATCCGATGCCCATCACTACAGCCATTGTCCAAAACAGTATGTTTATGGCTACGTCAAAAAACCTCGCTATACGTTTCTTCCTATTCTCAGGATTCTTCTCACTGTTGCTATTCATCACATTTCCTGTCTCTTCAACTCTTTCTATCTCTTCCGACTCTTCGTTATTCATATCATTATCTTTGAATTAAATCGAAGATAAGCTGCATTCGACATAATCCAAGTAAACTTGGCTTCTGTTCTCATTTGCATTATCTTTGTTCATTTATTGATGTTATGCTGTCAGACAGTTCGATCATTCTCTTGCGTAGCATGTCTGTTGTTGGAGATTCTACCTTCGACTTGAAACTATCTATCTTCTGCTTCATATCATAAAAACGGTCGTAATCGCCCATCTTAATATAAAGCTCTGCCAGACGGCATAGCGGATATAGACGGTTTGGTACCATATGAAAGGCGTGTTTATAACATCGTTCTGCCTCTTCATATCGTTCAAGCGAAAGGTCGTTGTTACCAATTACAACCCAAAACATGGGGTCACTGCTTATCTCGGTACCTTCTGACAAGACTTCATTACTTTTAATGTATTGTCCTTCTTTACTCAGAGACTGACCGTAGGCGAAAAGGAACCTGTAATCATGCCACATAGAGTCATAGATGGTGTCAGCATCTTCTACTACATAATCGTAATACTCCATATTGTACCATTTCTCTGTCTTCTTCCATGCTTCTGAGGCTTCTTTCAAGCGGTTCATCCATGGCAAACGGTTTATTAGGATTAATAACGATATTATAAGAGCCACCACCATTACTATACTGCCACCCAATATACCCTCACTACGTGGTGTGGTACATGCTGCTAGCAGCACTGCCAGCAACACTTGAAACTGTACTATATGAAGCGGATAGGAGAACATGGCAAAAACGGATAATGCAAGCAGTCCGTAACACCAGATATCGCCTCTTTTATATGAGACTGTGATGGCTGTAATAATCAGTGATATGAAAAACAGCATAACTACCGGACCACCTTCCACACCTAACTGGAGATATTCGTTGAAGGCATACTGCGGACAGTCGGCCGTCAGTCTATCGGATTCTTTGAGAGCGGTCCAATCTGTGTCATCACCGCTCTGTGTCATGCGCTCACCGAAGTATCGTGCCTGTGCCTCACCGTAGGCTGCCCCGAATCTACCAAGGCAGGCACCGTCCATGCCGTTGCTGTTAATAGCTATTATACTGATACGGTTCATAAAGAAACGTCCGTCGGCAGAGGGTTTCTTGAGCATATAAGCTCCCGAACTGGCTATCACCACAGCCAAGATAAGCCATATTCGATATTTCTTAAATATTGTCTTGCCAACATCGGTGGAAGCTAACAACAGAAATGCCACACAACCTACAGCAAGCATAGCAGTACGGCTCATGGTGGATGGCAGCAATATCAGTGCTATCAGAGATGTGATGCCTGAGATAGATCGGAATAACTTATTGCGCCCTTTTATGGCATACGCTCCTAGTACACATATACAAACAGCTAAGAAGCCACCATACGGACCAGGATTATTGAAAGAACCGGTACAGGCATACATGTAGTGATTGGAACGAAAGTGACCTAATATCTGCATCAGGCCTATGTATGACTCTTTCAAGCAGAAAACCGCAACAGCCGCAAGTAGTGCATAGCATGCCACTCTCGGTGCAATGGTAAGCACTATGCGAGAAAGCAAATACACTGCCGTCATAGACCAAACAAAAAACATATATACCTCAGATGACGCACTCTGCTCCATCAGATAAAACACTGTTAGCAGGACTACAAGTCCCGCCAACAATGCATCACTAAATACTAACGATACATTCCTTCTCTGCATGCAAATACTCTTTTATATCACTACCGGAGCATCTTTTATTTATACTATGCTATCGCGTTTTCAGTAAAGATTTCTTTTTTGGAAGTTCACCACCATTGGTTATCAACTCTCTTATCTTTTCAGTATATAATTTCTGTAAATCGGTACTACGCAATGGATCTCCAACAAGCACCACTCGGTTCTTTTTATCAAGGAGGAATGCTCTGAACATATCAGTGTATTTCTCTAACGAATTCTTCTTCAGATATTGATCTTCATTATCATATAAAACTAACGTTTGCGCCAATTCCAATGAATCCATCGCCTCTTGAATTTCACTAATCGGACGAGGAGACATCACACAGATGTACTGCACGCTGTCAGAAGAAAACTGTTTAGTATAATCATTAGAAGCAGATAGATAATTTCTGAAACACGGCGAGCATAATTGTTGAGGGATGTAAACAACAATTTTTATTGAAGGTGTTACACCTTCAGGTTTAGTTACTGTTAATACTGTATCAGACAATACCCTCTGATGAAGCGAACTAAGTTCTATTACCTTGTAGTAATTCTTACGCAGTACTTTCTGAATGGTTAATTTTGATTCACAACTTCCAATTAACATCAATAACTCCAACAAAGAAAATACCATCAGACTTTTCACTATGATTTTAAAGAGTCCTATCTTCATTATATAACTCAATTAGTTGTTTGAAGAACAAATGCTATCATTGAATGAATTTATAAGGTTCCTTAGATCAAATGACAGTATTTTTTCATTGTAATCAGAACCATACAATACACTAT
>CAYOGG010000188.1:0-2758 GCA_964403455.1 uncultured Bacteroidaceae bacterium
ATCCGGATTATGAAGTTCTTCCCAAACTGCTAAAAACTCAACTGTATTTCTGTTTTGTCTTTCATAGATTTTCCCATTAAAAAAGCACCCACGAAGGATGCTTTGTAATCAATTATTCAGGAAGAATTTGAACATTATCATTATCATCAATGAATACTTCCACTGTTGCATCTTTGGAAAACACCTTATAATATCTTCCCTCAAGATGCTGCATTTTTTCAGTTTTTACAATTTCAAAACTTGGATCATCTTCCAAGAAGTATTCTTTTATGATTTTTTCATCCATACTAGTTACCTTATTACCTTTATATCATCTGAAACGTCCTCAAAGCCTCCATGATAGCCTCTTCCTTCTCCTTCGGACACTGTGGTTGCTTTGCATCCTCCGACTTAGGCAAATTATAATTCTCTCCCAATTCAATACCACACTTTCTTTTCAACTGCGCAATATTAAGGCTACTTACCTTCATCCCATCATTATGCTCAGCCACATACTTCTTAATTTCCTCATATGTAGCCTTACTCTCTTCCAAAGTAATATCTATCCATCTCATCCATATCCAAAGTTACACTCACATGATGCTTCGCCTCACGAAGTTTGGACAAAAGGCATACACTCTCCACATGCATTGAAACCTTACTTCGCATTAACATTCGCGCACATGATTTTGGATTTTTGCCCCCTCTTATTTTGAGATAATAATTTTACCGTCTCTATCCTTTGGGTATGCGCGAACATTTTTATAATTTACAAGTACTTTCCACTTACCATTACGCTTACCATTCTCACGGCTAATTAATCTTTTTTCCTGCATTTCAACAGTACGACGTTTTATTGTTCTTTCAGATTTTCCTGTCATTTCTGCTATCTGCTTTTGAGTAGCTGTAGGATTATTCTTCAAAACATTAATGATTGCTAATTCTTCTAGAGATAATTCTAAAGTGCCATTTTGGCACTTTGAAGTCTTTTCTGTGGCACTTTGGGTGTCACTTTCATTTTCAAAGTCAATGTGCATATATCTATTTTTAAGTTCATGTCCAGTATTCATCAACAAATTTTCAAAAAACAATTCCAAGAACTCAGTAGTCGCGTGAATACCATTTTTTAAATCATTATAATTTGCACGAACTAAGGCATTTCTAAAATACCAGGAATTCTCAGCAAACGTTTCATTACTTACTGCAAACCCAAAAGTCTTCAGATATTTGATAATAAATACTGCTGTTGATCTGGTATTACCTTCGCAAAACGGATGAATCTGCCATATGCTAGAAGTAAACTTTGCAATATGTCTTACTGATTCTTCTATCGATAAACCTTCATAAGAGAATTTCTTTTCTTGAGAAAAATCATAATCCAGTGTTGCTCTGATGCTATCGTATGATGCATACATTACAGTATCACCCTTAAGTACCCATTCTTTTTTTGTAATATTGTAATCGCGTATTTTACCAGCATGCTTAAATACACCTTCAAATAATTTACGGTGAATATTCTGCCATTCCACAGGTGAAAACTGAAATGTTTTCTCTCCAAGAAGCTTTGCAATTCTTACAGAAACAATATCTGCTTCCTTTGTATCAGCTTCTACCTCATTTCTATCCTGACGTTCTTCATAATAACTATGAATTCGTTTGTCAGCTTCAGATATAGTAATCTTTCCTTCAATATGCTCCTTCGCAGTCTCAATCAAATATTTAGAAGGCTTCAGTCCATCAACATCCTGTAGACCAATTGCTGTTTTCCACGCAATGCTCTTGTCTACCTTGTCTGGTTCACCTTGACGCATATATTCATTTAATTCCAATTCCCAGTTCTTATCAGTCAAAGAATTCACCTCAAATCTTTATTCATTAACACTAATATCTATTTTTTCTTAAGCCAAGCAATAGAAACATAATGCTTTATAACAAATGAATCCGAATATTCACTAAGCATCTTAACATGTTCATCATTCCACAACGCCAATTCTTCTGGCGACATAGATGCACTAGTTCCTCTGCAAGCACGCATTCGTCCATGCCAACTTTCCCTTGTGAATGGAACGTCTACTCTAAACTCTTCCTGCCTTTCAATATTGAAATAATCAAGATATTCGTCAGGAACCCATACCGGATGAACTGTATCACCACATCCGGTCCACTTTGGATTATATTTTAAAATTAACTCTTCACTTTTTCCCGCAATTTCATCCTCAAATGGAAGCCAACCCATATATAAAATCAAGAAACTTCCATCTTCCTTTAACATCCTTGCAAACTTAGATGCCGTAATACTGTGGTCTAAATACCAGATACATTGACAGGCCGTAATTACATCTAACGATTCATCCTTAACATCAATATCTTTTGCATCACAAGCATAAAAATCGATATTCATTTCGTTTTCTTCTGCTAACCCTTTTGCTTCAATAATTTGATTTTCGGAAATATCTGTACCTGTCCATATTGCACCGTATCTATACATATTTCTCGGAAGAACTCCTGTACCGGTTCCGACATCAAGACACCTTTGTCCATCCTTGCACAACCCTAATCCTAATATATACTGATAAAATTCCGGTGGATAAATATCTCTATAAAGAGCATAATCTCTTGAAGTTTTCCCCCAGTTAAATTCTTTTCCAGCATCTATATCATTTATGCTGATATTTTTGTCTATTATATCCATAAAATTTCACTCCACTAAGAATATTTATATATTATTCGCGCACGTCTTGGTCCTTAAATCCATCTGAACGTCCGCGAATTGTTTCTT
>CAYOGG010000189.1:0-2648 GCA_964403455.1 uncultured Bacteroidaceae bacterium
AAAGGCAGAAAATCAGCTTGAATGGGTCGGGAAAATGAATAATATTCGTAGCAGAGCAGTAGAGATTATAGATGTAGAATTGATTTGTGTTTAGGAGGACAAAGCGGCAGATATAATGTTAAAAGTAGTTGCGTGCGCACGCATATTGATGTATAATACGTTCTGATTGGAGGTATATATCTATGCAACTATTAAAATGGCTTTCCGTAACAGACCGATTTTACAAAATCTATTTGGACAAGCAACTTGCCCCCTATGGAATCAACAACAGTCAATATATGTTCTTAATCAAAATCTGTCGTTCGCCCGGTATTCTACAAGATTCTTTAATGGATATGTTTTATGTTCATCCGAGCAATATTGTACGGACAGTTGCGGCATTAGAAAAGCAGGGAATGATTATGCGTTCCCCAAATGATAAGGATAAGCGGACGTGTAAGCTGTATCCTACGGAACGTGCGCTGTCTGTAATTGATGAGGTACAGACGGTATGCGAAAAGACAGAAGCTCTTTTATTGCAGGGTATGAGCGAATCCGAGCAGAACCTTTTTATGGATTTCTTAATACAGGCGGGCAGAAATATCACATCGGAACTCCATATAGAGAGAAAGGGGGAGGAGTTCAATGACTGAAAATCCTCTGGGCTATGAAAAAATTCCAAAGCTGTTGAAAAATTTTGCTGTTCCCAGTATTGTGGCGTCTCTTGTCGGCTCAATCTACAATATTGTGGATCAGATTTTTATTGGTCAAGGGGTCGGTTATTTGGGAAATGCAGCAACCAATGTTGCCTACCCGTTTTCTACCATCTGCCTTGCCATTGCACTACTGGTCGGAATTGGCAGTTCTTCCCGTGTTTCCCTCTGTCTTGGATGCAAAGAGCCGAAAGCTGCCGCCAAAGCAGCGGGAAATGGTATTGTTCTGATGGGAATTTTCGGAATTATTTATTTGCTGGTTGGAGAAACTTTTCTGTCTTTGCTCCTAAAGGCATTTGGGGCAACGACAGATGTATTTCCATATGCAAAGCAGTATGCCAGCATAACATTGATTGGAATGCCGTTTCTCATTGTAACGAATGGTATGAGCAATTTGATTCGAGCAGATGGAAAACCAAAGTATTCAATGGTCTGCATGGTTGTGGGAGCTATTATCAATACCATTCTTGACCCCATTTTTATTTTTGTTTGCGATTGGGGAATTGCCGGCGGAGCTTGGGCAACGGTTATTGGGCAAATTTTTTCTTTCACACTCGCACTCCGTTATCTATGGCGTTTCCAAACAATCCATTTTGAAAAAAAGTCGTTTTTATTTGACATTAAAGAAAGCCTGAAAATTTGCAGCATGGGGATAAGCAGCTGCTCAAATCAGATTGCAATTACCGTGATTCAAATCATTCAGTACAATTCGTTGACTTATTACGGCGCATTAACAAAATATGGAACGGATATTCCCTTGGCAGCTTGCGGAATTGTTATGAAAACAAATGCCATAATCCTTGCGATTGTTACAGGAATCTCGCAAGGGATGCAGCCGATTATCGGTTTCAACTATGGAGCAAGGCAATATCATCGGGTACGGGAGGCTTACATGCTTGCAATAAAGTGGAATCTTGTTGTTTCCACTATTGCTTTTATCGCATTTCAATTTTTCCCGCGATCTATCATTTCACTATTCGGAGACGGGGACGAGCTGTATTTTGAATTTGCTGTTTTGTTCATGCGTACCTATATTTTCATGGTGTTGGTAAATGGTGTGCAGTTGCTTTCTTCCGACTTTTTTACCGCAATAGGAAAAGCGTTAAAAGGTGCTCTGTTGGCATTAACAAGGCAGACCTTTTTCTTGATTCCGCTTACCCTGCTGCTCCCGCTTCGTTTCGGAATTATGGGAGTATTGCTAGCGGGGCCTGTTGCTGATTTTTCAGCGTTTGTGCTATCTGTTGTACTGGTGGGTATAGAATTTAAAAAACAAAAAAATGACATGTAAACAGCAAACACTTGTGAATGTCAAGCACTTTGTTGTTTCGGTTAGCATAGATAGTGCAAATTAAGATGGTATCTGAATAGAAAAATACAGTATGCTAAATATTTTACAAGGCTTGGAATCATGTTAAAAAGACATGATTTCAGGTCTTTTTATGTCTTGATACCTTTTTGATACTTTTTCTCTCAGAAAAAATAAGAAACTATTGTACCTACATTCGTGCCTATCTGGATTATCTGACAAATATTCTTCACAAATCACCGGAAGATGTTTCCTGGGAAGAACTGCGTGATCACATCAGATGGTTACAGAAATCCAGAAATATCATAAAGAAAAACTGTATGATTGGGAAGTAGGGATTTAATCTCTACTTCCTTTTTAGTTTACATAACAAAAATATCCTGTTTATTTTGCCAACTATAATATGAAAGTGATTTTGATAAATTGATGAATGATATGAAAAAGGATGATGCTATCCATTAGTACCACAAAATTTCTTATTGCAGAATTAGCGGTTGCAGATTATAATTTCCATAGGTGGACAAGCAAACCGACAGAATATTATTCTGTGAATAGCAAACCAACCTGCAAACCACCAGAACTGCACACAATAATGAAAAAATGCAATGGTACTGGAATGGTACTAAAAATATGTGAAACGAAAAATAATG
>CAYOGG010000190.1:0-2622 GCA_964403455.1 uncultured Bacteroidaceae bacterium
TGAATAAGAAACAATTAGATGTATATAGAAATGCAGCTAAAAATGAAAATGCTACTTTATTATTTTTACATGTAGAAAAATGAAAAAACTCATTGAGATATTATTATAATATTAATCTGTATTATTACTGCTTGTCACAGACCCAATTATATATTGTCTATTCATGAATTATTGAGTGCTTAAGTCTTATCTTTATTTCTTCTATGCCAATAAATATGATTGAAGATTTTCGAGTCCTTTATAGTCAACGAAGAAATAGTTGATTACTTAATCAGTAAAACGCATATAGCCAGCTATATTTAATGCAAGTGTTTTTTGTCTATTCAAGATGTTTTATAAGAACATATTCTTAGTACATTTGTAAGAAAATATGTAGCGCGATATGATTTTTCTTATTTCATTTCTTACTCTGTTATTGTCTTCACCTTTAGGAAGTCAGGCAGATAAACCTGTTAAGGTTGAATCCGGCATAGAGAATTTTGCAAATGATAGTGTCAGACTTTATTTTGATCTCTCTATTGCTGAAGGTTGGCATGTGTATTCTACGGGATTACCTTCAGACGGACCGATATCTGCGTCCGTGCAGTTCGATTCTATCTCCGGTGCCGTTGATGATGGAGAATTACTTTTTCAAGGAGAGGAACATGATATGATGGATCCGCTTTTTGAAATGGAGGTACGTTTCTTTGAGAAGAAAGTCCGTTTCTATCAGAATATCAGCATAGTTTCCGATGATTATGTATTGAAAGGGGTTTTTACTTTCGGAGCATGTGACAATAAGAGTTGTCTGCCACCTCAAAGGGTTGAATTCGGATATTACGGTCCCGCTGCTTCTGGGGATATTGTTGAGGCAGGTAATGCCGATACGGGTTCCGACCTGTCGGTTATTGACGGTTATGATGAGGCTCTATGGAAACCCGTCACTGATAGTCTATTGGTAATGGATAGTGGAGCGTCCGTGCAGACCAAAAGTATTTTGGGTATTCTCTTGGCCGGTTTTTTAGGAGGCTTGCTGGCTCTTCTTACACCATGTGTCTGGCCTGTTATTCCGATGACTGTCAGTATGTTTATCAAGCGTTCAGGTAATAAACGCGAGAGCATCCGAGATGCTATATTATACGGTTTATCGATTATTGTGGTTTATGTGGGTTTGGGGTTGTTGGTGACTCTTATATTCGGGGCTAGTGCATTGAATGCATTGGCAACCAATGCTGTTCCAAACCTGATTTTCTTTGCCATATTAGTATTTTTTGCAGTATCGTTCTTCGGTGCTTTTGAGTTGACACTTCCATCTTCTTGGAGTACAGGTGCAAGTAATAAATCACGTTCGGGAAAAGGGTTTGCGTCAATATTTCTGATGGCTGTTACCCTAACTTTGGTCTCTTTCTCATGTACCGGACCTATTATTGGATTTCTTTTAGTCGATGCCGTTTCAAACGGTGGCATTATGAGGCCTATGATCGGAATGTTGGGTTTCTCAATTGCGTTGGCATTGCCTTTTACTCTGTTTGCCATGTTTCCGGGATGGTTGAAGAATGTTCCCAAATCGGGCTCATGGATGGATAAAGTTAAGGTTACGCTTGGTTTTATTGAGTTGGCTTTTTCACTGAAATTCTTGTCTGTTGCCGATATGGCTTATGGTTGGGGTATACTGCCGCGTGATTTGTTCGTTCTGTTATGGTTGCTGATGGCTGTTACCTTGGGTCTTTATCTTCTGGGTATTGTCCGTTTCTCACGTAAGTCCGATAAGGTAAGACCCGGTAAATGGAGTATATTGGGAGCTGTCCTCTCTTTGGGCTTTGCAGTATGGTTGATTCCCGGTTTATGGGGGGCACCGTTGAAGGCTATCAGTGCATTTACTCCACCTATGAGTACTCAGATATGGAACCTTACTCATCATCAGGTGGAGGCCCGGTTTTTGGATTATGAGGAGGGTATGCGTTTTGCGGCTTCAGAGGGGAAACCGGTGTTGTTGGATTTTACCGGATACGGATGTGTGAACTGCCGTAAGATGGAGGCTGCAGTGTGGACAGATACCGACATCAGGCAGATCATTGATAATGACTATGTATTGATATCTCTGTTTGTAGATGACAAGACTCCGTTGCCACGTCATATCACTATCAATGAAAACGGTCAGATTATAAAACTAAGGACCGTCGGTGATAAATGGAGCTTACTTCAAAGGCATAAGTTCGGTTCAAACGCCCAGCCTTTCTATTTGTTGTTGGATGCTGAAGGGAATCCTTTGAACGGTTCTTATACTTTCGACACTGACGTTAATCATTTCAGGAAATTCTTAATGGATGGACTTGATAGATATAAATAAGAGAAGCGGAATTCCGGATTTTTGTAGAGATATATAATTGAAAAACAACTTTTAAACAATTAAATTAGAATGAGAATTTTTAGATTAAAAACAATTTTGCTTGTCTTTCTGACAGGCATGCTGACTATAGTCGGCTTATCTGCTCAGGAGCAGCAGGCAATGCCTCAGATTCCTATTGACCCGAATGTTAGAATAGGAGTTCTGGATAACGGATTGACCTATTATATAAGGCACAATGAGAAACCGGAAGGACAGGCCTTTTTCTATATTGCCCAAAAGGTGGGTTCAATTCT
>CAYOGG010000191.1:0-2609 GCA_964403455.1 uncultured Bacteroidaceae bacterium
ATTGTAAGATAAACATCTATCTTGTCCTCGTCAATAGCATTCTTAAGGTCTTCAAGATGTGTCCAATAATATGTGTCGATACCGCAATACACAATTTTTACAGGCGCTTTTTCATAGTTTTCAAAGACATATGGAATAAAGGGTCCTTGGTCATACCCACTTTTTATGAGTAATTCCATACCTCCATTTTTTACAAAATCTTCCAAAATGGGAAGATAATTATTGCTTATCTTTGATTTGCTCATATTTAGTAAATTTTTAAATTTTGTAATAAGAGGTAAGTGTATTAGCTAAATTCTTCATATGATTCCGCAAGGAGGCTGGTTCGAGTATTTCCACTTGGTCGCCTTGTTGCATGACGAGTTGAATAAAATCATACGTCGGTCTTACCTCAAATGAAAAAATCGCAGATTCTTCGTCTTTACTTATTTCCTTTTGGGAAGGATGCCAGGGAAGAGTACGCAAATAGTCGGGTGCTTTATCATAAGCTCTGACTACGACATGTTCCATTGGAATATCCGTATTTAGGATGATACCACAACAACCATTGAAATAATCATCAATGGAAAAATTCTCTTCCATTTTGAATACCTTATCAGTTATTGACACCATTGATATTCTGTCAAGTCCATATACTCGAAAGATAGGTCGGTCATAGGTTTTTCCTTCCTTCTCAGCTTCCTTTTTCTTCCAAGCATAATAAGGATTTCTACCTATTACATACCATCTCTGCTTGAATATACGCAGATAGTATGGTTCAATCTCGAATGTGTTTTCGTAATTCTTTCCGAATCCTTGATGAGTGATTTCAACCAGATGTCCATTACGCATAGCCTGGGCAAATGTAGTCAGCCAAATGTTGCCAGATGGAACATTTTCAAAAATGATACGTCCTTCTAATTTTTTATCGGCTTGTATTTGATTGAGCGTAGCGTATGAGTCGATTAACCAACTCCGAAGGCTATCTCCCTCCAATCTTTCCGGTTCATCAATATAGTATTTATACCCACCTTTGACATCACACTCAATATAGACGTCAAAGATATCTTTAATTGCCTTGCGGTGATTATGGAAGGTTCTCAATGGGAGTTCATCGCCTTCTCCATAACTCAAACCGCTTTCTATCCAAAGATTATTGATTTCCTCAAAAGTCAAGCGTTTGTGTCGCCTGAGGGTATCAATGAGCCAAATATATCGTCCAAAGATATTTGATGCCATAGTAATCACTTTTAAAGGTTTAATACTGCTGCAAAGGTACTTACAATCTATGTAAAATCATGGCATAGGAATCTAAAAGATTCATTTACAGCCATTAAATCTCCATTTTTGCGTAAAAACTATGCTGCTCAACATCTGTATTTACTATTTTTTGGCTAAAAGATTGTTTGCAATTCCAATAAACCATGTGATTCCATCTTCTTTCAGTTGCCCATGATAAGCAAATTCGATTTCCTTTAGCGTATTCGTATCAATGCCATACAACAATTGAAGCATATCATATTTTGATATAATACAGGGTATCATTGTAGCCAAATTAAGACTTAGAGGTTCTTACTTATGATGTAAAGCGTAATCCGTCACAGCACAAAAGCCTGCTTTTCTTTTAAAATTGTATTTACCAATCAAAATATGGTGATTATCTACAAACCTAACAGCTACACAGCTATACACTCATTACCATTTAGCCTTTTATAGAAGTATTTTTGAAATGGAGTATTGCACTTATAGCATAAGCATTCTCGTTTGGTGTATGTATGCGTATTCCACTTGCAACAAAAATTGAATGATAATTTCTGCGCCATAATCTATTTCTTTTGAACGTTGGATGCAATTATCAGGGCTTGAACTTCAGAATTCTCAGAATTGTTTTCGCTAATTCCCCATATAAATGAAGTGGAGGAAGGAAACATTTCAGCAAACTGAGTTATTGAATCTGTTTCAACAATCATAAGTGGGTTATTCTGTGGATATATCAGTTTTAATATAACCTTTTCTGCCGAAAAAAGATTGTAGTCCGATGCTACGCTGCATGTGTGCATAATTGCATCTTCTATTGCATTGCTAATTCGATTACTTCCCATACCAATACCAACTAGTATAATCGTATTTTCTGAACCAGAAATAACCTGATGTAAATCTTCAACTCCTACATTTACGATACCATTGCAGACATTGAACATGTGTTCAACCTCTACAATGATATCATCTGTAGGATGAGTATAGAATCTATTTCTCATAATTGTTTGATTTTAGCGTTTTCGTAAAATCCAGCTTTGACCATCATTGGTTGAAAAGAACAATCCTTTGTTTGTAGTACCTAGGATTTCTTTACCATTATCCATTAAATCACTAAATTGTCCAGTGTTTGAATTTCCATTAAAACATATAACCCAACTTCGTCCACTGTTTGTTGAAAACTCAATTTTTGCTGGATTGCTTGGACAAATACGAATCAATTCTTTACTGCGACTAATCATTGTAGGCATAATACTTTATTTTTTGATTATAATTGCTGCCTCCGTATAACGGTCTTTGGCTTCTCCGAGAATTAAATTCCACCGCAAAGATATAGTATAGGCTATGCCATATTGCTTCATATCATTTCACCA
>CAYOGG010000192.1:0-2604 GCA_964403455.1 uncultured Bacteroidaceae bacterium
AGCCGTTATCCGAGAGACCTATTTCAACAAGAGGGTGTTAAATACATAATCTTGTTTGAAGGCGTAAATGACTTAGGTGGTCGTGGCGATGCTGTAGCAAAAGCAAAAGAGATTATTGAAGTTTACAAACAGATTATCAGCGAGGCTCATGAAAAAGGTATATACGTTTACGGAGGTACTATTATGCCATTCAAAGGAAATAATTATTACAGCGAAAATCATGAAGAAGGACGTCAGTTACTTAACGAATGGATTCGTAACGGAGGCTCTTTTGATGGACTGATTGATTTTGACAAGATAATGGGAAGCGAAAATGACCCTGCACAATTAAACAAGAAATTCCTCTTTGAGAATGACTATTTACATCCGAATAAAGATGGATATCAACTAATGGGAAGTTCTATTGACCTTGAACTATTTACCAAGAAAGGCAATCCGAACAAATAGACGATATAATATATCAAATAATAAAGGCCTGCTATTATGCAGGCCTTTATTATTTGATATATTAGCGATTCATTCACGTATTACCGGAGATTCATCCATAAACAGATACGATGGTTTATAACCACCCAGGTCAATCACAATTTTCTCAAATACGGTTCCGGGCTCAATAGGTCTAATGGTAAGAGTATGTTCACCGGTTGATTTTGAGACATTAAAATTCAACTTACTCTCAACTACACGTTTTGCTACTGTAGGATAATAAATAGAATATTGGTTGGCCGGTTCTTCGTTGAGGCGCTCATTGAAGTTTATTATCTGTTCTTCGCCACCATCCAAACTAACGGCGTAACGATGTCCTTCCAATCGTGAAAATGCCAAAGTTGACTTCACTACAATCAAGACGGATAACTCCTTCACATCTGAAACAGCATTGAATTTGTAACTCAGAGTGGCACCATCAGTAGATTTGCTGTAAGGTTGGAGTGATATGCCACTCAAGGTACGTCCCATGAATGGAATCACAGTCCAATTAGCTTCTTTTGCATTATTCAGACTAAAAAAATGTTCGGCTTCCATAGATACGACTGCATCTTTTTCAGAAAAAACAAACCCTCCTACCTTGTCCGAATCCTCAATCCTGTTTATCTTCGGCAGAACGTCAGCACGGAAGTTGTCATTCCACGAAGTATAGCCTATATGCTTCTGAGTCATCATACCATTCCATTTGCCATTAGACATAGTAGTATTATATGCAGTACAGAGTTCGGCATCACGTTTGAAATCACGTTCAACCCTATCTGCCCACTCATTGGCGGCCGGATTATTATCCTTAAAGAGTTTTTGGTTCATCGCCTGTGAGTAGTACATATCATACAGATTGCTCATAGCTTGAACCGGGAAAAGAATAATCTGTTGATATGCATCACGGTATTCCGGCTTTAAGGTCAAATATTGTCTTAGGGCTTCAGCTTCAAGTCTAACATAATCGTCACATACCTTTTTCCATTCTCCTGTTTCAAGGTTATAGGTATTTCTATCTAACATCTCAGGAGTAACTCTACCATTGTATTTACTATAAAGGTTAAGTATTCGTGCAGCTTCCGCAGCTTGCTCCTCACCGAAAAACTCCTTGCAAAACTCGATTGAATGATCCAATAAATTGGATGTAGTATATGCAGTAGGATTCCATGCCATATCAAGGAACAAGGTAATAGGATATTCCATAGGCTTCAAATCACCTACATTAAGAACCCAAATCTTATCCACTCCATAATCATATGTTAGTTGCATTTGTTCCCAGAGATTCTGTATAGGAGTAATATTCAACCATTTGGAATTTCTAGGTGCACCTACATAGTCAACATGATAATACATACCCCATCCACCTTTATGAAGGCGTTCCTGAGCGTTTGGAAGTTTACGTACATCGCCCCAGTTATCGTCACTAATAAGAATAATAACATCATCTGGAACTCGCAATCCTTTGTTGTAATATATCTGTACTTCCTTGTACAATGCCCATACCTGAGGACGTTTCTCAGCGGGTTTACCGGTCACTTCCTTAATGATCTGTCGTTGATTGGCAAAAAGACGTTCCATCATCTTGATATTATCTTCATCCGAACCTGCTAAGGAAGCATCTCCGTCACCGCGCATTCCCATAGTAATCAAATCTTCAGTATTCTTGGCTCTCTCTATTCCTTCTCTGAAAAAACGATCCAATTCCTTCTCATTCTTATTATAGTCCCATACACCACCATAAGCTTTCGGATCTCTTGCCCACTCCTGATGATTACGTGCCATAGGTTCGTGATGTGAGGTTCCCATTATTATACCCATGTCATCTGCTGTCTTTGAATTCTCAGGATCATCTGCATAGAATGACCAGCTCCACATCGCCGGCCACATGAAGTTACCACGTAGACGAAGAATCAACTCGAAGCAAGCTGCATAAAAGTTATGGTCACCAAAGTTTGTTCCATAGGTATTCTTTACCCATGATGTAAGACACGGAGCCTCGTCATTCAAAAAAATACCACGATATTTTACTTTTGGCTCACCTGCCGAATATGTACCCGGTAGTAATGAAATGTTTTGTTCCTTTTTAATTGGTACATCAGCCCAATAATACCATGGTGAAACACCAATCTGTTCACT
>CAYOGG010000193.1:0-2590 GCA_964403455.1 uncultured Bacteroidaceae bacterium
TGGGAACTTTATCCAATTGTCGTGAGAAATTGAATATGATTATTCAGCGAACCCTGTTTAATGGTGTTAGATGTGAATTTATGAGTAAGTTTTTCAGATATAAATATAAATTTATAAATTATTGTTGTATATTTGTGCATCTGTTTGAGACCAATAACCAATAATAATGTTGTACAAATGAGAAAGATTATGAGAAAGGTTGTTTACGTTATTGCAATTGCGACGTTATTTGCAGGGTGCGATAAGAGTAATGATAATGACAATATCATTACTGAAAATGAGTTTTCACAAAAAGACATTAAGGCATTAAATTCCTTATTGTATGGTAATTCAATCAGCGAATCGGAAGTAGTAAGTAAGGTTGGGTCTATTATTAATATGATGGATCAGCCTAATAACGCTACACGTTCTTCTTCAAGGCGTATTGCCGAAATTATTCCGGCAATAGGTAGTGTTGTTAAAACACGTTCTTTAGATGAAGAAAGTGATACATTAGCATATATAATCAATTTCGAAGATGAAATGGGCTTTGTTTTTGCTTCTGCTGACAGAAGAACGGATTTTATATTGGCAATATCGCCGGAGGGTAATATTGACGTAAATGCCGATAATATGAATAATTCTGGTATAGAGGTGTTTTTTGCAAATCTGGAAGTTGCTTATAACCGCCAAATACAAGAGACAGAAGCGATAAAGTCGGAATTAATGAAAGATTCTACATTTAAAGTGGAAAAAGGTAAGATGGGCTCAAAAGCTGAATACGGCGATGAACTGATGAATGGTAATTTAACGTATGTGGTGAATAAAATTGTAGGCCCATTTGTGACTGTGGGATGGCGTCAAACTTCTCCATATAATGATAATGCTCCACTGATTAATGGGGAGAGAGCTGCAGCAGGTTGTGTTTCGGTTGCAATTGCACAGATGCTCTCTTATTATAGATATCCTACAAATTATGATTGGGTTGAACTTACAAAATATCCTATTGTGGTTTCTTCTGCGGGTAAAGTGCAGGTTGCACAATTGTTTAGATCTATAGGAGATGGTATTAATACTAGTTGGAATACATTCAGCAATGGCGGTAGTGGTGCTTTGGTATCAGATGCGGATAATTATTTCAGTTCTATAGGGTTTTCTAATCCTGGAGAATACAGTGCTTATGATATAACAAAGTTATATAGTTGTATTGATAATAATATTCCGGTTATTATGTCGGGATATTCTTTTAAGGAAACATATACTTATAAAAACTGGTTCTTAGGAAAGACAAGGACAAGTATTTCGTATTATGGAGGACACGCTTGGCTTGTTGACGGTTATTTGACCGCGATCTGTACCTTATCAATTAAAATAGGAGATAAGATATATTCGTTGTCAAACACAAAAAAATATATTCATTGTAATTGGGGTGACGGAATAGCACCGAACGGATATTATTCTGCTGATGCTTTTGATTATGATTATCCTATTACAAGATCATCTACTACTGTTGAGGGTAGAGATAATTATTATCAGTTTATACTAGAGGCGCTTTATAATGCCAAACCGTAAAATTGTAAATAATATTACTAATCAAAAACAGGTTTAAACGAACCTGTTTTTTTTTGTTATATGATTATTATATCCGAAAGGGGATTGATAATTATAATATTGGTGATTGTGCCTAAATAAAAAGGTTATTCTTACCTTTGTAAAAACCAAATATAATGTTTATGAATAAGTTTAGAATCTCTCTTTCAGCTCTTTTTCTGTCTATGTCATTAGGTACATTGGCGCAGAATCCATTTCTTCCGTTGTGGGAATATATTCCGGACGGTGAACCTTATATTTTTGAAGATCCCGACAATCCCGGGCAGTATAGAGTATATATATACGGCTCCCATGATTCCATGATAAGCGAATATTGTGGTAAGGAACAGGTGACATGGTCAGCTCCCGTCAATGATCTCACTGCATGGCGTTACGACGGTATTATTTTTATCTCCGACAAAAACAAAGACGGTAAAAAATTAAATCCGAAAGGCGATGGCGACATATTGTATGCCCCTGATGTGGTTGAAGTAGTCGGCAAGGACGGAAAAAAAACATATTATTTATATCCGAATAACCAAGCCGGAGGTCGTCTAACGATGATTGCCAAATCAGATCGTCCCGATGGTCCGTTTATCGTTTGCAATTGGAGTGAATCAAACCCACGTGTGACAGACGGCGTATTAGGTTTCGACCCTGGCGTATTGGTCGATGATGACGGACGCGTATATGGATATTGGGGCTTTGAGCAATCATTTGGTGGGGAATTGGATCCTAATAATATGGGATCGCTCAAACCCGGAACCGAGAAGGTAACCGATTTAATATCAAACCATAATCAAGACGGTGTATTCCGTTTCTTCGAAGCATCATCAATACGAAAGATTCAAGACAAATACGTATTAATATACAGTCGTTGGACAACTCCGGGCGAGTTTGATTTACCTGCCACCAATTACACATTGGCTTATGCATACAGCGATAATCCGTTAGGACCTTTCACCTACGGCGGTACAATCATTGACGCACGCGGACGTGACACCGATGAACAAGGCAAAGT
>CAYOGG010000194.1:0-2550 GCA_964403455.1 uncultured Bacteroidaceae bacterium
TATTTGCTATGCTCATTATATCCGCAAAAACGCCGGCTGCCGTAACTGCAGCACCTGCTCCGTAGCCCTGAATCATCATAGGATACTCCTTATAACGTTCGGTGGTCAGCAAAATAATATTGTTACTTCCCTGTAAGTTATAGAACGGATGATACTCATCCACCTCACAAAGCGAGACTTTACCTTTACCCTCGTTCAAGGCTGCTACAAAACGCCAACGTTTACCTTGTTTCTCCAAGATCTTGCGTTTAGCTTCGAACTCATCATCCAGAGACGGCAACTTTGCCCAGAAATCATCCATAGAGCCTTCAAACATATTTTGCGGGATAAACAGATCTGCCTCAACATTTTCCTGTTCCAGGCTGTATCCGCTTTCTCTAGCCAGAATAACCAATTTACGGATAACATCCTTTCCACTCAAATCAATGCGCGGATCCGGTTCGCTGTAACCCTTTTCCTGTGCCAAACGAATAGCCTGACTCAGGTGACATTCCTCACTTATAGTATTGAATATAAAGTTAAGCGTACCGCTTACTACTGCCTCAACACGAAGAATCCTATCTCCACTGTTTATTAAATCATTGATAGTGTTGATTACCGGAAGTCCTGCACCCACATTTGTTTCAAAAAGGAACTTCACCCCTCTCTTGCGTGCCGTCTGTTTGAGTTCAAGATAATTCTCAAATTTAGAAGAAGCTGCAATCTTATTGGCAGCAACCACGGAAATATTGTGATTCAGGAAATCCTTATAAAGTCCGGCAATATCAGAACTTGCAGTACAATCCACAAAAACCGAATTGAATATATTCATACCGATAATCTCATCCTTCAATATTTGCAGATTACTTTTATCTGCTTTATTAAGACGCTCTTTATAGTTTTCCAGGTCAAGTCCTTCGCGATCGAACATGGCACGGCTACCGCGGGCAATACCCACCACATTCAGCTTTAATCCACGTTCCTTCATTAGTTTTCCATATTGTCCCTTTATCTGATCAATAAGGCTGCTACCTACAGTACCTACGCCGCATATAAATAGGTTTAATACCTGATATTCCGACAGGAAAAACGAATCATGAATCACATTCAGAGATTTACGCAACGATTCTGATTCCACAACAAACGAGATATTGGTCTCCGATGCACCCTGAGCACAGGCTATTACATTGATTCCGTTTTTTCCCAACACTCCGAATAACTTACCTGCAATACCCGGTGTCCTACGCATATTCTCACCTACGATAGCAACGGTAGCCAGGTCCTTTTCTGAAGTAATCGGAAATATGGCACCCAATACAATCTCTTTTTCGAATTCCCGGTTTAACAATTCACATGCAGGTTCGGCATCGACATTTCTCATTCCTATTGAGATGCTGTTTTCCGATGAAGCCTGAGAAACGAAGAAAACGCTGATTCCGTTCTTTGCCAGAGTCTTGAATATTCTATAATTAACACCTATTACACCCACCATACCTAAACCTCTCATTGTAATAAGAGCCGTATCGTTAATGCTCGATATTCCCTTGATACTCTTCTTTCCTGCAGGCAGTTCCTGAACAATTATTGTACCTTTTGCCGTCGGATTGAATGTATTTTTTATGAGAATGGGAATATTCTTTATACATACAGGATATATTGTAGGCGGATATACCACCTTTGCACCGAAGTTGCACAGTTCCATAGCCTCAGCGTAACTCAGTTCATCGATAGTATATGCAGATGAAATAACTCTTGGGTCTGCCGTCATGAAACCGTCTACATCGGTCCAAATCTCCAAACTATCGGCATCAAGTGCCGCAGCGAGTAAAGCCGCCGTATAATCAGAACCTCCGCGTCCCAAATTAGTAACCTCTCCGGAAATGCTGTCCGATGCAATAAAGCCCGGCACCAAGCATTTGTGAGGCATATCTTTAAACGTTTCACGAATTAAATCATTTGTCAGTTCACGCTCAATGATATGACTTCGCGACTTATGTTCAGTCTTTATAAATTCACGAGAGTCAAACAAAGTAATGTCTTCAACTAAAGATGCCACTATCTGCGAAGAAAGTCTCTCTCCATAACTTACTATAGCATCCATTATTTCGTCCGACAAATTATGTGATATATATAGTCCATGCAGAATATCTGCAAGTTCGTCAAACAGACTGCTAACACTTTTTTTTGTATTATGGTGTCTATCCGAAGAGATAACGTCTTCTATCATACGATCATGACGATCGGACATGGATTTCAATGAAATCTTATATTTTTCATCACCTGATGCTGCAAGTTTTGCAATTGAAATCAACATGTCGGTAATACCGCCAAGTGCAGAAACCACTACGACGACATCATCCTTTTGAGATTCAACAATATTCTTTAGATTTAATATGCTCTCCTTGGAACCTACGGAAGAGCCACCGAATTTTAAAACCTTCACTTTATTATGGATGTAATGTTCTACAAATATAAGCCGAAAAAAAATAGTCGGCTAAAAAAATAAACTCTTGAATAATGCCGGGGTACGCCGGCGTGTCTCACGTAGAAACACAAAAAAATCATTAACCC
>CAYOGG010000195.1:0-2540 GCA_964403455.1 uncultured Bacteroidaceae bacterium
ATATATTGCCGGAAAAATCAGAACCATTCGGATATTCCACATAATTGAGTCGCCAAAAATGATCCAATTTATCATTGGGGAACACCTTCTCGCATGATATTGTTGAGATAGATATCACCAGAACAGTTGCCGCCAACAACAGATTATATCTTATATTCTTTTTGTTCATAGCACATCCCATACTTTAGAAAGAGTAAGCATAACACCCTTATTATCTCCAATCATATTACCGGAATCAAAATCCATCGCTCCTGCCAAACCTATCTTCCAACTATAGGCATCACCGAACCGATAGTTACACTCCAGCATGACCGAAGTAATCCTATCAATCTCCTTCAAGGGAGATTCATAAGTACCCCAATGACCGGTATGTGTAGCCAAAAGGCGGTAATCAATCTTGTTTGTAATCCATCCGTTGACACCGAGATGAAACATCATAGTCCTATTGCTTACAAAACTCAGACTACCGTTCTCATTATAAACGGGAGAAATCAAAACCGGATTCCCGCATGCAAACCCCCAATGTTGATACGATTGGTAAACACTATGATTATACATGGCGTCACGTCCGGACACCTCCTCAGATATTGCAGCATTAGGGAAATTACAGATAGAACCGCATTGACCTTTGGTATTCATAAACTCAAGCACAATATTCTTAAACGGTAAACCGTCGGGAGCAGTCAGCTCCAATCCGAAAAGGCCGTCCATCCAATTACGACGGAATCCGTAAAAAACGAACTGCTTGTCGTCTCCCTGTAAATTGTTTTTATACTCAATCCCGAGCATAGACGAGTGGT
The DNA here is from genome assembly GCA_964403455.1 of uncultured Bacteroidaceae bacterium. Classification (GTDB taxonomy): domain Bacteria; phylum Bacteroidota; class Bacteroidia; order Bacteroidales; family Bacteroidaceae; genus Colenecus. The sequence goes on from CAYOGG010000195.1 coordinate 801, forward strand.
CCTCAAAGAAATGCTCATAATAAGCACGAGCCTTCCATTTATCCAACGTCAGGTCAAAAGATAGATGCCAACTTCCTAAATTGTTACCATTCTCATCACCCTGCTTACCTATGGGATTGAATGGAATCAACACCTCCCAGTATGCACCGACATCGCTCGGAAGATCATAATTGTCATAAAACACACCGTCACTCACCATATTATGTTTTGTTCCTCCGAACTGCGAACTCATCTCCAATCCCCAAATCACCTCAAGCGGAAATCTGGAAACATCACCAATCTTCAAAAAAGCAGCTTTACTATGGTAAAGAATCCTGTCAGAATATTGAGGCTTATCAGGCGACACCTTTGCAGCCATGTCCTCACGCCAATCACTATCCGTAAATCTGCCATAGGCAATATGTCCCTTCAGAGAAAACCATTGTCCGAACCAATTAAGCCGAACATAATCGGGAATCTCAATACGCAGTTGCGGAATAGGCAAACTGTTGCCGGACCATGTGAGTCCTCCCGTACTCAGATCCTTGTTTTTCAATTCGCTCCAACGTTCTTTGGTACCAAGTGAAACATCAAACCACTTATAACCCAGATTCACATATAGCTGCCTAATGGAATAATCCGATTGATAATTGGCATTCAATGAAACATCCATGCCGTAATCGACAAAAAAATCACTCGGAAGATACATACCGCCAATCGTTGACATCCTGATGTATCCGCTCGACTTCTCTATGGAAGAAGCACCTTGTCTGTTTGAAGTAAACCAGAACGGAGCAAATGAACCTGATGAAAAATTCGCACCGGTCTCAAATCGATAATCCAACTTTCGTTTTATCGAGGCTGTAACTCTCTTTTCTATCAGAGCAGCCTGATCTTTATATGTTGACGGCAGCCATTGACTTCCGGAACGAATCTTGGTACTTTTACGGGGAACAGCCTGATCTATCTCGAATGAATCACCGAAATAATCACTGTCATCTTGAGCAACCGCATCGTTATTAAAAAAAATACCGGCCAACAAAACAAGCAACCAACAAGAGAATATTTTATTTTTATCCATCATTTCATTTCACCTAAACAATGCCCGAATCTATGACTGCAATACATTTCTTCAGACTGTCACGCCAATAAGGAACGCTTTTTCCAAACGTCTTTTTATACTTCGTCTTATCGAGTACGGAAAAACTCGGACGCCTAACCTTAGAAGGGAACTCATTGGAATGGCACGGTAAAATACTGCATCCGGCAATTCCGCTCAACCGGGCTATCTCAATTGCAAAATCAAACCAACTGCATACACCCTCATCACTGAAGTGATATATTCCCTGATTACCCTCATACTTCTCATTCTCAACAATATCAAATATAGCTGCAGCCAGATCTCCGGCATACGTCGGAGTACCGACCTGATCAAATACCACCTTCACAATCGGTTGCTGAGTAGTCAATCTTCTCATCGTCTTAACGAAGTTGTTGCCGTACGGACTATATAGCCATGACGTCCTGAAGATAATATATTTGCATCCGCTATCCATCACGGCAGTTTCTCCGGCCAATTTGGTTTTCCCATACGCTCCTAAAGGATTAGTCATATAATCTTCGCTGTATGGTATACATGCATCTCCTTGAAAAACATAATCAGTCGACAAATGAAACAACAAAGCATCGGCCTCTTTAGCAACAACAGCCAGATTGGAGACAGCCGTAGCATTCAAACGATAAGCCATGTCATAATCATCT
>CAYOGG010000196.1:0-2537 GCA_964403455.1 uncultured Bacteroidaceae bacterium
GTTCATCCGCATAATGTGCAAGAACGGCCTCCAACTCAGGACGATTGTCACCGGCCTGTCTTAACACTTGATTAATAATGCTCATTCTATTGCATGAAATATATAAAGTTAAAATACATGCATAAAATAAGATCCTATTCGCATTATGATGCATTGTAATAGAAATGATTGATTTTAAATGAATTGTCTGTACACAAAGATAGAGTTGGTAAATAACTTTTGTACACAATATATAGTTAAAAATATAAAAATCAAATCTACAGTGTATTGAAGTGTAGCATTTTAGGTGACAATTTTATATAATGTAATAAATGAGTTCTCCTATTGATGATAAAAGATAAAATAGCTAATAATATATTAATATACTCGTTCAGGACTATGGAATGCCCGTACATCATATAGTCTTACCGATGATGTTAATCTTTTCGCCCGTGCAGAGAATATTCTAGCTCAGTCGTATGAGATAAACGCAGGCTTTCCGATGCCTAAATGTACCTTAATGGGCGGAGTATCTATCGATTTCTGATGAAATATAGTAGCCATACTGCTTTATAATGGAATGGATAAGAAATTTAAATCATATCCGCTTTAATAGTCTGTCCCAGCGAAACCGCTCAGTCTGACGATCGCGACAATATATGATTCGGGTAGCCACTCCTATAATGAACCTTCCGGATACAAAGCCCAAATAGCGGCTATTGTTGGAATAAGGTGAGTTGTCACCCAGCATGTAGTAATAGTCATCTTGAAAATTGTAGTGGTCTGTAGAAACTCTGTCAATAAGTGCCGTTCCGTCTTTAAATTCCAAATGAGAACTTGTCTCATATTCTATTATTTGTCCATAGAGGGTACAGTGCCATTCGCTTAATGGTATTATGTCTACTTTAGCGGGGACGTAAAGAGGTCCCATGTTCTTTATTGTCCACGGACTGCGCCACATGGGGTATGCCATGAGACAGAAGTTCTGCATGAATAGACTGTCGGGTATGCTGTTCATCCTTTGCTATGCTTCCAATAATCCTATTGTGCCATCGTGGTGGTTGTTGCTATTGTTAGCAAAAAATGGGACGACAGATATACAGGCTGTTATGGACCATATACAAAGAATATGAATCTTAGGTGAAGCATAGTTGTTTAACCAATGTTGTAACATCAGCAGCAAAACCAACAAAGTAATATTATTATTTTCTCATAATGAGGTTAAAAAAATAGTATTATTATCGGATTTCCATTCTGTTTTTCGGTTATATCAATTATTTTCTGTCCTAATGGTGATAATTGAACATTATTGTCAATAAGATCTTCTTTTGTAGTCTGAAATAATCTTGCATATCTCCCTTTCAAGACACATGAAGGGCGTAACGAGTTTAATAATCCTGGAATATTTATGCGATATCTACGAACTTCCTGTCCGTCATATTCATTAAGAATATAATCGTAAACTACTCCTTTATTAATATAATAGCTCCAAAAACAAATTTTATCTCCATAGATTAAAGGGTAGTAACATCCCATACACCTATTTTCCTTCAGTATATAATCGTTATAGATAAGAAATTGATTAATATCAGAATAGTCCTCCACCCTTATCTTTTTTGGAGTCTTCCATTTTTTATCATAGCGGAAGACTTTAATATTATCGACACTGCCATTTTCAAATCTATTAATGGAAAAACTATTATACCCAACAATCGGAAAGATTATTTTACCTTCACATTTACAAAAATTTTTCTGATTTGAAAAATACATATTGACATATTCATCAAATGAATTAAGTTTCTTATTAATCTTGCCTGTTTCTGAGGACATTAATGCTAATCCAGCATCATCACAATCTAAAGTACTATAGGATACAAACAAATTAGATTTATCAACCACACGTATAGATTGTATTGTAGGAATTTTTGAAAAACCATCAACAAACGAGAAATCAGGCCCTTTAAATTTTAATATCCTCACATCCGACGTATATATGTATAGCATACTATCAATCTCAGAATAAGAAAAAAGTTCTATGGCCTTATATTCTCCAGGACCTCGACCTACTTTTTCCAATTTTGAGATTACAGTATCATTTTGAACACAATACAATGTTTTTTTATCCGAAGAAAGCATGAATAAATAATCATCAATATAGTCTATGGAAACAATTGATTTCAATGGTTCGGCAGACTTAACTGGAATGATAAAAACATCTGAAGTATCAGACAATTCAATAGTCTGAATCACTTTATCTTGAAGTAGTACTGATGACCCATTATTTTTACAGGAAATGATTGAAAAATAAACTGACAAAAAAAACAAATATCTTATTATTGATTTCATATATGATTTATATTAAAATGGATACAAGGGTTTTATGCTCAATACAAAAAAAACTATAATACTAAAGCTACTTTTATATATCATTTAAAGTCTTCTGTGAATAATAATCATTATTGATAATAAAAAATGAGTATGAAGAACGGCCGCATATTCCATCTGTTTGAAGTAATAAATATATTCTATGAATTTGATTTGTTTTTTTGGAGTCACTC
>CAYOGG010000197.1:0-2521 GCA_964403455.1 uncultured Bacteroidaceae bacterium
TTACTACAACCTGCCAACAAAGCAACCATTGTAAACACCATCAATATACTTAAGAATCTCTTCATATTTTTTCCTCCTTTTTAAACTATATATTTAACTTTTCGCACTTAACTTCATTGCAGGTATCTCCACCTACTGAGGCAATGGAAAAATCCTCTCCACCACTTTACCTATGAGCCGTAAAAATGACTCTGCAGCAAATGAAAACATCACAAACAACAGTATACACTCTGTCGACATCGCTTCAAGCGCAAAAAGCCTGTTAAGGAATATTCCTGCTAATATAAGTCCGACAAAGTTTCCGGCAATTATCGTTGTTCTAAGCTTATTAAGCGGTGTGCACACCTTAATAAGCACCATAAACCCAACCATTGAGAGTAAAAGCGTTGCAGCTGTTGAAATGTCGGAGCTTTCTAAATTGAATGCGTTACCGCAAAAAACAAGTGCCCCGACTGCAAATACATCCGCCACCCCGCCGGGGATTGCCTTCCTTAAAACATTTGGAAGGAACTTACCTTCAATACGCGATTTTTCAGGCTCTAACGCTAAGAAGAATCCCGGGATTCCTATTGTAAACATCGTAATAAACGAAACCTGCGAAGGCTCTAGCGGGTATTTGAATACGAATATTAACGAAAGTAAGGACAGTAAAAACGAAAATATATTCTTCACAAAGAACAGTCCCGCTGACCTTTGGATGTTGTTAACTACACGTCTGCCCTCAAGCACTACCTTTGGCATTTTTGAAAAATCATTATCTAAAAGAACAACCTGCGAAACCTGGCACGCCGCTTCGCTTCCTGAAGACATTGCAACGCTGCAGTCGGCATCCTTAAGTGCAAGAACATCATTTACTCCGTCGCCGGTCATTGCAACGGTATTTCCCATCTCTTTTAGCAGATTTACCATCCTGCGCTTCATTTCGGGTGTTACACGACCAAAAACAGTATATTTGTTAAGTGCATCAATAAGCTCGCTATCTTCGGTGATCTTTGAAGCATCTATAAAATCTTTTGCGCCCTCAATTCCTGCCTGCATCGCAATTTTAGAAACAGTAATCGGATTGTCACCTGAAATTACCTTGATACTAACGCCCTCATCCCTGAAATATTCAAATGTCTGACGTGCATTATCCCTGATTAAATTTGTAAGAGTAACAAATGCAATCGCATTTGCCTTTGAATCAAGTGCCTTTCCTGTAAGCACTCCGTCATATTTAGCCAAAACGACGACTCGCTCGCCATTTTCAGAATGCTTTTCCACATATTCCCTATAATTTTCGTAGTCATCCCTCAGCACAAATTCAGGTGCACCAAGTATATAATTTGCATCCTCGAACTCGCATGCACTGTATTTATATGTGGAAGAAAAGCCGAATTTGTTTTTGCATACACGGCCTGTATTTTTGTCAAAGTATTCCTTAAGCGCTTTCATAGTAATGTTATCGGCATCAAGCGCGAGGACAAAGTCGCCCAAAAGTCCATGAAGCTCCTCGTTTGAAAGCTCACTGCTTACGTTTTTGACGCCGGAAACTTCCATCTCATTTTTCGTAATCGTGCCGGTCTTATCAACACACAGAACATTGACTCTTGCAAGCGTCTCGATACTTTTCATGTCGTGAAGGAGCACCTTGTTCTCGGCAAGCCTGATTGCGCTGACAGCCATCGCAACGGTCGTTAAAAGGTAGAGTCCCTCAGGAATCATGCCGATAATTGCTGCAATCATTGCAACAATGCTTTCAGAAAAGCCGAGTCTGTTGATTACATAGCCCTGGACAAAAAGCGCAATTCCAATCGGAATAATAGCGATTCCAACGAAAAGAACGAGCTTATTTATGGACGCAATCATCTCCGACTGCTCTTTGTTATTTATTTTCTTTGCTTCAAGCGTGAGCTTTGAAATATACGAATCTGCGCCTACGTTTGTAAGCCTTGCATGGCATTCTCCTGATGTCACAATGCTGCCTGACATAAGGAAATCACCGACTTCTTTCTCGATTTCGTCAGATTCTCCGGTCAAAAGTGCCTCATTTACACGTAGGTTTCCGTTGACAACTACCGCATCCGCGCAAATTTGCTCCCCGGAGCGAAAGACAACAATATCGTCTTTGACAAGATCTTCTGCCGGCACTTTTGTCTTACAGGAATTACGTATGACATGCGCATACGGTGCATTCAGCATATTCATTTTCGTAAGGACGTTCTTCGCCCTAATCTGCTGTGCAATTCCTATTAAAGTATTTGCAATTATTATAGGTAAAAATGTAAGATTTCTGTACGAGCCCGCAATTACAAGCAGAATCGCAATGACAAGAAATACAAAGTTAAAATATGTAAAAACATTTTCCTTAACAATCCGGGCGTTGCTCTTTTCAGAGCTTTCCACCGGCTTATTTGTAAGTCCCTGTTCAATTCTCTCATTTACCTGAATGTCGCTTAATCCTCTTTCCCATTCAGTCATAGCGTTCCCTCATTTACATTAGTTCTTTGCTTAGGCCTCTACGACACAGTAACATCAATTG
>CAYOGG010000198.1:0-2510 GCA_964403455.1 uncultured Bacteroidaceae bacterium
GGAAATACATAGGCCTATCACATATCCCAACATAGGCCCTAAAGAATCATACCTACTGTATCATGAGGAGTTGGAATCTCTGACCAAAAATTTCCCTGCTTTGAAACAAGCACGTTTCTGGATGACCTTCGGAGAAGAATATCTGACTCACTTGCGTGTTATTCAGAACATAGGTATGGCACGTATTGACGAAATAGACTATAATGGAACCAAAATAGTACCGCTTCAGTTCCTCAAAGCCGTTCTTCCCAATCCTCAGGATTTGGGAGAGAACTACGAAGGTGAAACATCAATCGGCTGTCGTATAAGGGGCATGAAAAACGGAAAAGAGCGCACATACTATGTGTACAACAATTGCAGCCATCACGAAGCATTTATTGAGACCGGAATGCAGGCTGTAAGCTATACCACAGGTGTTCCCGCCATGATAGGAGCCATGCTATTCCTCAAAGGTATCTGGAAAAAGCCGGGAGTATGGAATGTAGAGGAATTTGATCCGGATCCGTTCATGCAACTTCTCAATGTACAGGGTCTTCCGTGGCATGAGATTATCGATGGAGATTTGGAACTATAAAGAATTCAAATATATACATAATAATATCGGGATGCCATCAAGGCATCCCGATACCAAAGGGTCTAGTGGGCATTATCCACATCTTTTATTGACATGTCCTTACAATTGTATTAAATGTTATAAACAACGGAAAACAGTATTAAATCTTAATTTAATTCCTATGTCATAGAATTTGTTTTGAGATCTTACAAACAAATTCAAAAGAGTTTCTTATTATTGAATTTCATTTTTACAAAGTTACCGCCTACTTTCTTATATTATTCACTTTTGGGGTATATTTCCGATTACAAAACAGGACTTAACTCATTGATTATCAATGCTGAGATTTTAAAAAAAATCTCACTTTTGCAATATATTGATTATCAGGCGCTTAGGGGTGAAATTCTAAGACTCTGTAATTTAATTGATTATCAATAAGTTAGCCATATCAGACAGGCATAAGTCAATAAACACTGAAATGATATTTACCAAAATAGATATTCAAATTCTGTTCTTAATATCCGTGTTCATATTATACTCCTATCACCTATTATAATTGTTTTTTTGAATAATTATTTGCCTATTCTATCAATAATGATTAGATTCGCACCGTTTTAGAGAAATGCTCTTCGGGGTTGGGTGAAATTCCCTATCGGCGGTATAGTCCGCGACTCCATCGCAAAAGATGGACTGATCCGGTTGGATTCCGGAACCGACGGTATAGTCCGGATGAAAGAAGAGAAATAAATAATTGCGATATTCGGTACGAATCTTAATTCGTACGATTATTTAGTATTTTCAGACCCCGATGAGATTTTTCTCATATTGAGGTCTGTAATTTTTTTTGTACCGATGGTTACTGAGAAAGATATTGAATTTATGGGTCAAGCCATGAGTCTGGCTAAGAAAGGAGCCGGATTCGTCTGCCCCAACCCTTTGGTCGGAGCATTGATAGTGAATGACGGTCAATGTATTGCCGGCGGATATCACCATAAATACGGAGAAAAACATGCGGAGAGAGATGCATTATCTCAACTGCCAAATGTACCTGCCGGATCAACCATGTATGTAACATTGGAACCCTGTTGCCATTACGGGAAACAGCCTCCATGTACATTGGCCATACTAGAGTCCGGGATAAAAAGGGTTGTAGTAGGTATGAAGGACCCTAATCCGTTGGTTGCCGGAAAAGGGATAGATTTCTTGAGAAAAAATGGAATCGATGTAGAATGTGGTGTATTGGCCAATGAGCTGATTTATATGAATAGAGCATTTATCAAACATATCACAACAGGTATGCCTTGGGTTACACTCAAGACGGCAATGACTCTTGACGGTAAAACAGCAACCGTATCAGGTCACTCAAAATGGATAACCGGCGAAGAATCACGAAATGAGGTACACCGTATGCGCAGCCTCTATCAAGCCATATTAGTTGGTAAAAAAACAGTCGAATCCGATGACTGCATGCTGAATAATCGTATTGAACAATCAGCTTACCAACCGATACGAATTGTAACCGATAGCAAAGCATCATTGAGCACAGAATATCGCATTTTCGCCACAGCCAAAGAACAACGTACAATACTCGCCCACACCATGGACGCCCCGTTACGGAAGATAGAAGCTTTTAACGAGATGGGAGTAGAGACTATATGTTGTGAATCTGCAGACGGACAGGTGGAAATGAAAGATCTGTTCCGACAGTTGGGAACAAAGGGAATCAATTCCATTCTTGTCGAAGGCGGCAGTGAAGTCAATTACAGCATAATTCATAATCAATTGGCAGATGAAGTATTCTTCTTCATTGCTCCAAAAGTTATTGGCGGTAAATCGGCTCCGGGACCAATAGGAGGAAAAGGTATTGACACAATGGATATGGCTGAAGAGCTATATATAAAGGATGTGGTCAGAATAGGAGAAGATATAATGATTCACGGTTTATTCAAAAAAGATA
>CAYOGG010000199.1:0-2495 GCA_964403455.1 uncultured Bacteroidaceae bacterium
CTAAAGAGGAGCTTGATAGAATAGGTAAGAAAGTTGAAGCTGCAGGAATTGAATGCTCAATATCTTATTGATTCGATATTAACTGAATACAGCTAGAATATAAAGAATAGAAAATGCCGATTAGTCTACAGTGGCTAATCGGCATAAAATTGAATTATATTTCTAAATAGTATTAGGTATTACTTTTCACTTTTCAGAGGGAAATATATGCTGTAGTGTTCATCACCTATTTCATATAATGGAACAAAACGTATATTATTCTTTTGTCCTGTAGTTTTATAATGGCTTTGTGTCCAACGTATTTCCTTATACTCTTGGTTATACTCACGTGATAAAACCAATTCAGGTTTTTTCGGATTACATTGTAATTCTACTTCATTATCGCATAACCCGGCAAGTACAACAGGGCCTTCCATATATGCAACTACATTTTTGGAATCAGGTAGTGGCTCAGCGTATATTTCGGATGGGAATTCAACAGATATTTTATCATTATTCCATTCACGTTTTATAGTAAAATAGCCATTTATAGTATTTACATTTTCTTGTTTGCCATTTACAAAGATTATAGCTTTTTCTTTCAGCCACCATGGTAAGCGCAATTGGAGATCGAAAGTAACAGGTTTTTCACTGTTTACTTCAATATCCATTTTCCATCTGTTGACAGAATAATCTCTGCTGAATTTGTGGGCAGCAAAATCTTGTTTTAATGATACTTTAGTTCCATCTTTTTCCCATTGAAGTTCAGAAGGTATATACTGACTAATAATGATACCATTATTAGATTGATAATATATATACTCCAGATAACGGGTTTGTGCCTGGACTAATGACCCATGGCAACAATAAAAGTCCATTGTAGGATGTCCCCATCCTTTTTCTCCTCCTTTTAGATATCCTGAACCCATAGGTAGGAAATATGCTACCATTCCGGTAGCAGGGTGTTGTTGGGCTAAAAGGCCATTATAAATGTTTCTTTCGATATAATCTGCATACTTTACATCTCCAGTCCATCTGTATAGGTAATCTGCGGTACGTATCATATTATATACAGTACAATGTTCCTGGTTATTTTTTCCCATAAACTGAGGTAACTTATTTTTTGGGATCCAAAACTCTCCTGCATTTTGTCCTCCTGTGCAATAGTAACCTCTATCTGTAACGGCATTTTTCCAAAAAGCCAATGTTAGCTCTTTCCAATAGCTATTACCGGTAACTTCATATGTCTTTGCAGCGCCATGAGACCAAGGAATACTTGCATTTGCATGTTCACATGTCAAAGCATCTTCACCGTTCATCAGTGATTGAAACAGTTGTGGATTACCATATCTCTCCATAAGATCGATATATTTCTGTTTATGGGTTGCCTCATATAGATCAGCCCATATTTCCAACATACCACTTGTTTCACCACCATATATCGCACTAATGTTATTTTTGGCTATCATTTCACCTGTCCATTTATGAAACCAATCTGCAAATTTGTCTGCTATTTCAAGAGCCTTTTTTGACCCTGCTTTAGCATACATATCGTAAAGTCCCATCAATGTTTTATGAAGAGTATATTGAGGTGACCATATCTGTTCTCCTTTAGCCATGAGATAAAGGTATTTCTCAGGAATTGAACCAACCCACTCTCCTCCATTATTCTTCTGGCAAATAGCCAATTCATCAATAATCTGATCAGCTTTATTTTTAATTACAGGATCGCCTGTTTCAGCATACATATAGGCAGCAGCCGAAAGCCAATGACCAAGAAAATGGCCGCGCAACTGATTACTTGGTGATTCCCAACCCCAATAGAAATCTTGATAATTGCCATCTTTATTGACAGTAATATTACCAGATTTTGATATACCGGCTTCATAATAGAAGTTCTGTAAGAGCTTATTATTGTCCAAGCTTAGCATATATTTTCTATTCAGCTCATATCTTTGATAAAATAGGCTGTTAAGTAACTTTACATTCTTCAGTGGTAAAGGGCTAATTGAGATATCCGGCTCTTTAATAGATTTGAACAACTCACTTTTATCTGTCTTAACCTTACCATTGTCGTTGATATAGATTACTTGTGAAAAAGCTTGATTATGCAAAAAGCAGCAAAACAATAGAAATGATATTTTTTTTAGCATTTTGATTTATATAAGTTATATCACAAAATTATCTCTTAATAAAAAGATAAACTAATACAATATTATCAGATAATAAACCTATATTTTACAATGTATTGGTTTGGCTATCAATATTTCACACTGTATTTATCAATTGTTGACAGTATGTTAATAACGCTGTTGATAAAGAGTTGATGATTGTAGATTTAATGAATGATTTATTGTGATAATGGTATTGTTAAATTTTTGAATAATAGTTATATAAATATAATAAATAATATATTGAATCTTGATAAACCGCTGTTTATAATGTTTTCAACAATATGTTTATTATTATATTTAATGGTATAAAAAAATGGATTGTTCATATTTTACGAACAATCC
>CAYOGG010000200.1:0-2470 GCA_964403455.1 uncultured Bacteroidaceae bacterium
CGTCATGTGTTTATTTCCGGAACTGCCAGCATAAACAATAAGGGTGAGATAATGTATCCCGGAGATGTTTGCAAGCAGGCAAACAGAATGATTGAGAACGTTGAAAAATTATTGGATGAGGCGAGTTGCAATTGGGACAATGTAGGTCAGATGATTATCTATCTGCGCGACCCGGCCGATTATATGTCCGTCAGCGAATTGTTCTCAGCTCGCTTCCCAAACAAACCGTGGATTGTTGTGTTAGCTCCGGTATGTCGTCCCGGTTGGTTGGTTGAGATGGAGTGTATGGCAGTCCGTGAACAACAAAACACCTCTTTCGAGCCATACTGATTTTTATGAAATGTTCGAAGTCGGTGAATAGATTCTATATTTTGCTGTATTTGCTACTTCTGGCAGTTATGGCGGTAGCTACTCTTTCATTCGATTTCATTTACAGTTCAGCCACGTTCAGTGTAATGTGGATTGCATTTTTTGTCTTTACATTGGTTTTATTGTGTAAATACGAATTTTGGCATAGGATATCGGTATTTGCTCTTCATCTTTCCTTTCTTCTGATAATAGCCGGTGCCTTTCTTACATATACAACAGGCAGTAAGGGTTCTATGCATCTTAGAGTAGGGGAAGAATCCTCATACTATGTCGCACAACCGGATAACCTACTGAAAGAGATACCTTTTTCAGTTTCCCTGAAGAGTTTTTCCGTTGAAGAAAGTCAGAAGAATAATGGGATGCCATCAGACTATATCAGCCGAGTACTTATTACAGACCGTGAAGGTGAAGTCACTTCTCATGTGATTTCCATGAATAATATCTTAAGATTCGAAGGATATAGATTTTATCAGACCTCTTACGATGAGGACCTGCAGGGTAGCCTGTTATCTGTAAATCATGACCCATGGGGAATCACAATTTCCTTTGCCGGATTTGTCTTGTTTATAATGTCTATGATGTTTATACTATCTGATAAACGTAATGAGTTCCGCAAATTGATTAATTCGCATATTTTGCAAAAAACAGGAATGCTTCTGCTGCTTATCGGACTATGCTCATTCAAACTATCTATGGATATAAATACCATTGCAGCAAATGTCTATTACGCCATTCCTTTTGTGAAAATAGCCTTTATGTTTAATCTCAGTGCGGGTTTGATTGGAACCGTATTATTGCTTTATAGCGGCAGAGGAGGTAAAATATCTGATATTGCGTTGAGTGTGTTACTGCTCTTCATGACCGTAGGTTACGCATTAAGATGGTATGTGGCCGGATATATCCCATTGTCTAACGGGTGTGAGGCTATGCAGTTTATGGCCATCTGCATAATGTTTATCTCTCTCTTGTTACGTCGTAAGATACATTTTATTCAACCATTCGGGCTATTGGCTTCCGGTTTTGTTTTATTGGTGTCTTTTATCGGCCAGCCTGACCCAAAGATAGATCCGCTGGTTCCGGTGCTTGCATCTCCATGGCTCAGTGCACATGTATCAGTAATTATGATGTCTTATGCACTGTTCTTCTTTATTACGATAGATGGAATCATTGGTTTATGTGCTCCGAAAAATGGTGAGAGACTGATGTTGATAAGTCGTATATTGCTTTATCCTGCGGTTGCGCTGCTGGGAATAGGTATCGTGCTTGGTGCCGTATGGGCCAATGTCTCTTGGGGCGGTTATTGGTCATGGGATCCTAAAGAGACGTGGGCACTTATTACTTTTATGATATACGGCGCAGCCTTTCATCATGGAATTTGCGGAAGATTTAAAAATCCGCGTTTTTTTCACATATACATGATAATAGCCTTTTTGGCAGTTCTGATGACATACTTTGGAGTAAATTACCTTTTAGGCGGGCTCCACAGCTATGCTTAATACCGATTGTTATTTCGGAGGAAGCGGGTTCTTATCGGATTTGAACCATTCTATGAATTTGAAAATACCGTCATGAAGTGAAGTGGAAGGCTTGTAACCTACTTCTTTTTCCAATTTTGATGTATCGGCATATGTCTGGAGAACATCTCCCTGTTGCATGGGCAGGAATATCTTTTTTGCTTCAATACCGATAGCATTCTCTATTTCAGAGATGAAATCCATCAATTGTACTGGTTTGGAACAACCTATGTTGAATACTCTCCAAGGTACTTTGTTTGGTAACGTTTCTGAAACAGGTCTATTGTCAATAACCTGTATGGTGCCTTCAACGATATCATCTATATATGTGAAGTCGCGGCTCAGATTTCCGTTATTGAATATATTTATTGGTTCTCCCTTACTTATTGCCGTTGCAAATAGCATGGGTGCCATGTCCGGGCGTCCCCAAGGACCGTAAACAGTGAAGAAACGCAATCCCGTTGTAGGTAAACCGTATAGCTTGCTGTATGCATGCGCCATAAGTTCATTGGACTTTTTCGTAGCAGCGTACAGGCTGACAGGATTATCTACAACATCATCTTCGCTGAAAGGAACTTTCTCGTTCA
>CAYOGG010000201.1:0-2466 GCA_964403455.1 uncultured Bacteroidaceae bacterium
CTATTGTCCCTCAGCGTATTGCTATTGTTTCTTCGCCGACGGCAGCCGGTTACGGGGATTTCTGTAACCAGCTGAATAACAATATTTACGGCTTTAGATTCTACTATAAACTGTTTCCGGCTGTGATGCAGGGTGATAACGTCGAACAGAGTGTGATTGAAGCGTTGAACAAGATTGCTTTATGTGCAGATTTATGGGATGTGGCGGTTATTATAAGAGGAGGGGGAGCTGTAAGTGAACTGAGTTGCTTTGATTCCTATAATCTTGCTATGAATATAGCGAATTTCCCTTTGCCTGTCATAACGGGTATAGGTCATGAGAGAGATGATACCGTTATTGATGTTGTAGCAAATACAAAAGTAAAGACTCCGACGGCAGCTGCCGAATTGTTGATAGGTCTTGTTGCTGATAGTGCTTCTAAACTTGATATTCTGACAAATCGTTTGTCTGAGGCTGTAGGTACCAGAATGGATAGTGAGAGACACCGCATTTCTCTGCTCTCCCAGAAGTTGCCATCGCTGTTTGCAGTGCTGAAAGCCGGTCAAGAGCGAGTACTTGGACTATTGGCAGAGCGTGTCTTCTCACGTGCTTCACAGGCCGTATCCCAGCAGATGTTTCGTTGCCAGAGTCTGCATATGCGTCTTCAATCGGACGTACAAAACTTATACGGTGAACAGTGCCATCGTTTGGAACTGATAGAAAAAAGCCTTCGGTCTGCCGACCCACAGCTAATATTGAAACGTGGGTTCTCCATTACAATGGTTGACGGAAAGGCCGTGACCTCAGCCGAATCAATCATTCCGGGTGAGCATCTTACCACAGTGTTTGCAGACGGTGCTATTGAGAGTGAAGTAATAAAGAAAAAATAACTGAAATATGAAATACGAAGATGCAATTAAACGATTGGAAGAGATTGTTTCGCAAATAGAGGAGAACAAACTGAGTATCGATATGATAGGCGAAAGTTTGAAAGAGGCTCAAAAGCTTATCAAGTTATGTCGTGACAAACTATATGAAACCGATGAGGAAATAAAGAAAATCCTGAATTCTGATAACTGATGACATTTATATTATTCAAAACAGCTTCTAAAGTAAGAGAATTTATGTCAGTATCAGATTTGGGAATAATATTTCGAGTAAAACTTTTTGGTAAGTGACTGATAAAGCTATATATGGCGGATGAAGATCAGCGAACGGTGATATGAAGGCATGTTTGCTGCTTTTCGTATTTCACGTAACAGCGTCCTTCATTGCGTAGGTCATAGACTACCTGCATTAGTACTTGACGCATCTTGTCTATAGAGGCGGTGCGGCCAAACTCCGGAGTCTCGAAACTGAAGTAAGAGATATCTACCGTCGTACCGAAACAGTGACAAGAGTTCTCCGATGAATTTACATTGGTTCTTCGCAGGTTTTTTACATTGTCTTCGGTTCGAAGAACGCTTGTGATGGTAATCTTGTGATTGCGATTGTAGCCGCGATTATGTAATGAATCTTGAAAGGCTTTTCCTATATCTTCTATCAGTTTTGCAGCTTTAGGGACCAAATAGGGCATGGAGTGAGTAAGATTATCTACCTCATAGTACTTACAATCATTAATCTTCTGTAATTTACGGCTTTTAACAACATCGGCAGCTTCAATGGGATGACTTAAACCGTTTCTATGAGCTGCTTCTATTTGTACTTCGTTCAGATCATTGAAGATTCTATCGTACTTACGTACAGGCTCATAGTGATCTTTATTGCGATTTATCTCACCTGCCGTAATCAATTGTTGAGTCTCTCTTCCTTTAGAACTTAAAACCCCTTCCAACTTATATCCCCCTATTATAACCGATACTATTGCTGTTAACAGCACTGCTATAGCAAGAAGAAATCTAATATCTCTAACAGATGTGAGTTTGAAGAGATTCTTTACCTTTACTCCATACCAATGAAAAAATCGTTTGCAGTATATGCTAAGTATAAATGCTATTGAAGGTATAACGGAGACAATTATTTTATATCCAATGAATTCGTAATTGCCGTAATTGTAGAAATTAAATAAACGAAGCAATAACAAAAAAATAATCTGAAACAATACTATTGATACTATTCTTAAAGTACGGTTACTCATTGCTTTCAATCCGTAGTAAACGCTACCGCCTACTGCGAAACATATGAACCAGACTATTATTCGCCAAATACCGGAGTCATTATAATCTTCCGTTATAAACCAATGACCTATTATATCACATATAAGAAACAGAGCTAAGGAGAGTACCACGAACTTAATGGTACGTATCTTCCTATCCATAATTTGTCTTCTACTCATTTACTATTCTTTTCGGATGCAAAGTTAAATTTTTCGGGTGCTAATTGCAAACATGGTGTTACTTTTTGTAACTTCGCGGATGTTAATTATAAGTCGATATAAGATGAAAGAACTTGACTGGTCAAATTTGTCATTCGGTTATATGAAGACCG
>CAYOGG010000202.1:0-2459 GCA_964403455.1 uncultured Bacteroidaceae bacterium
GGGTAATTAGACAAGGATGTACACATCGCAAAAAAGAAGAACCGACTTCGTGTCGGTTCTTCTTTTTTGCGGTGTGTATGGGGCTCGAACCCATGACCTCCGCCGTGACAGGGCGGCATTCTAACCAAGCTGAACTAACACACCTCGTTGTTTTGCGGTTACAAAGGTACATACATTTTTGATATCTGCAAGTGCTAAAAAGATTTTTTTCAAAAAAATTTCTGCACCACACACACGTCAACATACGTTTTACCTCTCAACAGCCATTCTTTTAGTATCGAAGTTTTATCAAAACCATTGTTTATGAATAATTTAAGACTATCCATATTGTCCATAGGTACAAAACCGTATAACTGATGCAAATGTAGAAAAGCATCAGCATATCTACATAAGATCTGAAGCGCCGCCATTGCAACTCCATTTTTTCTATACTCTGAAAGCACTACAATACCGACTTGAGCTCGACAATGTATTGAATCCAGCTCCGTCAAGTCAATACATCCCAATACCAAACCATCAGAAATACGCTCAATCATAAATCTTATCTGATGATCGGAATAAATATCATGAACGGATTCCGAGATATACTTTTTGAGTTGATATCTTGAATATGGAGCCAAATTATACGAAACGAACCACAATGTGGTATCATTCTCCATCGTATAAAGAACCTCCAAATCTTCAGGCTCAGGTGCCCTGAGTTTATAAACGCCATCATTCAGAATATCATTCATAACATAACCTTCTGTTCGGTAATTATTAATCCCGTTCCTTTACAAAACGTTCCAAGTTTCAGATTATTACATGCTGTCAAAGACATTGTCCGAAAAATTAAATCATACGAGAATAAGTCAACATCATAAATAACATAGTCAAAATTAGATATATCCATAGATAGATGTCCTTTCGGCATAGACATTTCATCACCTTCAACCAACGACTTTAATCCTTCAGGATAATATCTTTCCAAAATACTCCTGACCTTCTCAAATGAATCTTTTTCTCCAATAAAAAGAAAATTATCCATATCCGTTCCGACAATTTTGTTTTGTCCGGCAATAAGATTATATCTTAGATATGAAAAGATTTTCTTCACTCCCAATACAATCATAATAAAGAACGAAAAAATCCTGCTATAATGCTTGAAATGCTTATTAAAAAATATAATCATGGCATCATAAAATACCCTGACATATCTATAAGACGTCTTCACCGTACTCTCACCCTTGTAATGAAGTATTGGAACAGGAATATACCAATTTGAATAACCCTCTTTCAATAATCTGTATGACAAATCAATATCCTCACCATACATAAAAAAATCCTCATCAAATCCGCCTATACGTTTCAATATATCATGCCGCACAAACATAAAAGCTCCTGAAACCACTTCAATCTCAGCTTCTGCAGAATTATCAATATATGACATGTGATATCTGGCCAATAGCCTTGACTTTGGAAATAACCGGCTCAAACCCGACATCTTACAAAAAGCGACAAATGGTGTCGGTATGGATCTTCTGGATTCAGGTGCAAAGCGACCATTACTATGAAGCATCCTGACACCAACAGAACCTGCAGACTCATGGCTATCCATAAAACAGGTACATTCTTCCAATGTTTTCTCAGAAATAATCGTATCAGGATTTAGAAAAAGCACATAATCACCCTTTGATTTCGATAAAGCAATATTATTTGCCCTTCCGAAACCGACATTCTCACTGTTTTGAATAAACTCGACATCAGGAAAACGAGGTGATAAATACTCTACAGTACCATCATTTGAATTATTATCTACAACAAAGACCTCAACATCAACATTATTCGATGCCTTTGAAATAGAACGTAAGCACTGTTCAATATAATACTTAACGTTATAACTAACAATAATAATACTTACCACCTTAATACTTGTAAGTTACTCATCAGAACCAAGTTCCGACTCTACCTGACTGACAGAAGGGAAACAAAAGAGCGAACAAACAACACCAATCAAAGCACAATAAAGGCCGATTGAATCATTTATCAGATAATACAGCATAACTCCGTACTCAATAACCACAAAAAAAGCAAGAAGACGCAACCCTGCAATAATCATGTAGAAATTAGCTTTCCTATCCGATTTCTTATCAGCAACTCTTGACACAACTTTTTTAAAACCTTTCAGAGATAGAGGAATAAGCCCCAATGAAATAACCACCCCTATCACTTCCATAATATATACGGTAGATACTTCAGATATCAACCCTTTACTTACAAATCCGGTCTCAAAAACAACAGCAATAATAACCGCAATAACATAAATAGCAATTAGTTTTATTGTCAACACTTTTGCTATTCCACTTGCATTCTTTTCCATATTAATCATATAAAAGGTGTTCTGTCAATTATTGAACGACCCAATGAAACCTCATCGGCATACTCCAAATTATTTCCCACAGCAACTCCACGAGCTATCA
>CAYOGG010000203.1:0-2454 GCA_964403455.1 uncultured Bacteroidaceae bacterium
TCATCGCCTCTCTGAACGGTATCACATATGCGACGCGGATCATAATCATAGAATTCGGAAGCGGGACATATAGCGGTACATATACCGCAATTCATACAGGCCTTCAAAGAGTCTGCATATCTGACATCCTGTCTAATTAGATCTATCAAATTGCCCATAGATTCATTTATTAAATTTCATACGGTTAAGTTTCATCATCCGGAAAAGGAGCTTAGACAACGGCTTCTTTCTGTCACGAGTTAGCAGATTTATATAAAAGCCAAACTTTTTTGCTATAGAAATTCTGTATGTTTCAACGAATTCTATCAATGTACCGTCCGGATCCTCAATATAAGTAAACTGACCCGAAGCATCACCCATATCGAACTTCACGTCATCAGGACAGCTGTCAACAGTAAAAGGGAAACCATGCTTCTGACAATGTTTCTCAAATGCACGCATGTTCGTCACATCATAACATACCTGAATGAATCCCGGATCTCCCCAATAGCGACCTTCAAAAATTTTCCTCGGTATGCGGTTATTCACTTGAACTAGTTCTATATAACCGTGTGAAAAGATCTGTGCAAAGGCACCTTGTGACGGTTTTGAGTAGGCCAAAAGCACACGTCTGCAATCACAATCGCCACCATTCATAAATGCAAAATCGGAAAAAGTACCTCTTTTATCATAGACCACAGTATCATATCCAAGAATATCACGATAGACAGTCATTGATTTATCAATGTCACTTACTCCTATCATCGCACCCATCATGCCTCCAAAAAGTTTATTCTCATCAATAAGTATCGAAGTATCCTCTATCATCTGAAAATAATTGCCTTCAATATCTTCCATAAAGAATGTAGGCTTGCCTTCAGGAGTCATAACAAGAGAACCAACCCGATCCCATTTTGCAGAAATTTCAGCATGAGCGGCCTTCACGTTACGCGACTTGACTTTAGCGGCGAAAATGCCCAAATCTCCTACCGATATATTAAAGTCAACAGGCTTCGGTTTTCTATCAGAATACTGCCATATTTCAAATCCGCCACCGCCTTGAAGATTAAGTGCAATTGCAGCATGGCGTTTCTGAGGTTTTCCACCGGTATAAGGCAACATACGTTCAGCAATAGTATCATCCTCCAATACTCTTATATCTACTCCGAACATCTTCGAGAACCATTCCCATGACTTATAAACCGATTTTGTACCGACCCCTATCTGTTGTATTCCGGTTATTATAAACTCATCATTAAGCATATTAGAAACTACTTTTTTTAAAAACTCTCAAAGATACGCCAAAAAACGGTTTAATCTATTACCTTTGTGATGTTTTAATCTAACTTTTGATATGGAATTTGGAATTCTTTTAGCCGGTTTGGGAATGTGGGAAATAATCCTTATCGTTCTGGTTATCTTATTATTCTTCGGAGCAAAACGCATACCTGACTTAATGAAAAGTCTTGGAAAAGGTGTTCGCAGCTTTAAAGAAGGTATGGCCAAATATCTAGAAGGAGATAAAAACAGATATTCCGGCTGAAAAAGATCAAGAAAAAGAGAAATAGAATAAGGATTAATCATTATCCTAATTCTCCACT
Source organism: uncultured Bacteroidaceae bacterium (assembly GCA_964403455.1). Taxonomy (GTDB): domain Bacteria; phylum Bacteroidota; class Bacteroidia; order Bacteroidales; family Bacteroidaceae; genus Colenecus. The sequence continues at coordinate 1,581 of CAYOGG010000203.1, forward strand.
AAAGTTATGGATGACAGTTCACTCATGACATTTTGGGATCATCTGGAAGCACTTCGCAAAGTACTTTTCAATGTTGTATTGATTATTGTCATTGCAGCAATAGTTGTGTTCTGTTTTAAAGAGATTCTATTTGATATAATTCTCGCACCGAGTAATTCCGATTTTATATTATATAGAGCCGTAGTATCTATCGGTGATATATTTGGGCTGGATCTGAAATCCATACAGGATTTTAACGTAGATCTATTCAGCACCACCCTTACCGCTCAATTTATGATTCACCTGAAAATAGCCTTTTATTTCGGGCTTATAGTTGCAATGCCTTATGTACTCTATCAACTATATTGTTTTGTCTCTCCTGCACTTAAACAAATCGAAAGGAAATATACGGTAGGTGTAGTTACATGGTCATATTTACTTTTCATGATGGGAGTCCTTCTAAATTACTTCGTTATTTTTCCGTTGGCTTTCAGGTTTCTGGGAACATATCAAGTAAGTGAAGAAGTTCCAAATATAATCACTTTGGAATCATACACAGGCATGTTATTAACCCTGACCATGATGATGGGAATCCTATTCGAATTGCCTGTATTATCCTGGTTTTTGGCTGAATTAGGTCTTATCAATGCCGATTTCATGAAAAAATACCGTCGTCACGCTTTTATAGCAATACTGATCGTAGGTGCCGTCATAACCCCCACAACAGACATCTTCACCCTAATGATTGTGTCCGTGCCTATTTATATTCTCTACGAAGCAAGTATAAATATTGTAGGACGAATAGATAGTCAGAAAGCAAAATCCTGAAGTTCACGGTATAGTCTTTGAACAGGCAATCCTACCACATTGAAATATGCACCTTTTATCTGTTCCA
>CAYOGG010000204.1:0-2422 GCA_964403455.1 uncultured Bacteroidaceae bacterium
TGTCAGTGGAACGGATTTTTCTCTGAGGTAATCAACCACTTTCATTGCCTGATGAGAAGCCAGTATATTATTATATTCATTTATAAAAATAAGGATGGTTCCGATAACAATTAAAGAGAATGTTGTTATCAAATTTATTTTACTTCCCAGTTTCATCACCCAAAGCTTGTAAACGTCTTTTTTATGATTGAAAAGCTGTAAGAATGTTCTTCTGATTAAATGTTTCAGGTATTTCAATAAGTTGATTACAATCGGGAATCCTAATCCTCCGAGAACAAAAAGGAATACCAGGCTCAATTGGAATCTGTAGTTATCCACATATCCGTTTTCCATGATACCATGGGGCAATGTGGAAAAGCCTGCATTACAAAAAGCGGATATGGAATGAAATACTGAAAAATAAATCCGGTCACCTAATAATGGAATTAAATCAGGGTTTAAACTATTAAAAATAAAGAAAGCCCCGGCAGCTTCAATACCAACTGTTATAATTAATATCCGCATTAACGTCTTGAAAATTTCATCAATCTTCTCTATGATAGAGATATAACCCATCGTTAATTGATCTTCATAAGACGAGCCTCCCTTAAAGAAGTAGCTGAAATAACTGGCAAAAGTCAATATACCTAAACCACCTGCCTGAATCATGACCATAATGACCGTTTGTCCGAACAGGGTAAAATCTTTACTTGTATCCAGTGCTACCAGACCTGTTGCACAAACTGCACTCGTTGTTGTAAAAAGAGCATCTATCAGACTGATGCTCCCTCTTGTGGATATCGGTAATAACAGTAAAATTGTCCCTATAAGAATCAGTCCAAAAAACTGAACACAAATAAGCGAGCCAGGGTTAATCCTATATATTTTATTCGGGATAACATTATTTATGCTTTACGGAACGGCTTAATGTGATATATCCTAATACTCCGCCAATGATAGAAGCTGCAAAAATACCGATCTTGGATTGTACCATATATTCGGGATGAGTGAATGCCAAAGAAGTGATAAATAGCGACATGGTAAAACCAATAGATGCCAGCAAACCTAAACCAAACAGGTTACGTACATTCATTCCCTGAGGAAAAGGAGCAACTTTCAGCTTTATCAACAAAAGAGTAAAGCCAACCACACCTAATACTTTGCCCAATAATAGGCCTAGAACTACTCCTAAAGCTATATTCGTACTGAATAGTTGCTCAACATCAGTATTGAGTGAAACTCCGGCATTAGACAAAGCGAATATCGGTATGATAACAAATGTCACTAAAGGATACATACGATGTTCTAAGCGCTGCAATGGAGGGATCGCCTTATTGGTATCTATTTTTATTTCTTCCAACAGGTGTAACTGATCGTTTGTCAGTGTCGGTATTTCGTTTTTAGGATCGACCTCCCTGAATCTGTTCAGATAGTTCTCTATCCGTTCTACAAATAGATTCTCTCTTATTTTGACATCGGCAGGAATCATAAAGGCTACAATAACAGAAGCTATTGTAGCATGTACTCCTGATAAGAGAAAAGATGTCCACACTCCGAGAATACCAAATATGGCGTAGAACAAAATACTCCGTACACCCATCTTATTGCCAACAAACATAATAAGTGTAAAAGCAAAACCTGTGGCAAGGCTGAAGAAAGAGATGTCAGAAGTATAGAAAAATGCAATAACCAAAACTGCACCCAAGTCATCAACAATAGCCAATGCTGTAAGAAAGACTTTCAGTGATAGTGGTATCTTGCTTCCCAACAGGTACAAAACACCTAGAGCAAAAGCAATATCGGTTGCCATAGGTATTCCCCAGCCGTGATGAACCTCTCCTGATGGATTGAGGCTGATATAGATAAGTGCAGGTACGAGCATACCGCCGATTGCTGCACCAATAGGCAAAAGGGCTTTGCGGGGATTGGACAATTCTCCTCCTACAATCTCCCTTTTGAGTTCTAAGCCTACAACAAAGAAGAAAACAGCCATCAGCCCGTCATTGATCCAGTGATGAATGCTATATTCAAAGAATGGAATGCCATTAAATATAAATCCCAGTTTATGCTCCAATACATGAAAATAGTCCTCCGACCAAGGGGAATTAGCTAAGATCATAGCAATGATAACACTCAGCCCGAGGACTATACCTCCGGCATTTTCCTGTAATATAAATCGCTGAATGGGTTGAACCACCTTATCGATAACTTCTTTTTTTTCTCCTGTCATCTATCTGGGTTTTATGGAAATGTTGAATATTTTAATAAACATCAAAAATAATTTATTTTTTTCGACTAGAAAAGATATTACAGGAGAACTCTATTTTAATAGGTATAGCGCCCTTACAATGAGCCATTAAATATAAATTAACTTTTAAGTAAGCGCTAATTTCTTAATATTGGAAAATCCGGTACTGTTCAGGAGTGGTTTTATTATTAGTCT
>CAYOGG010000205.1:0-2404 GCA_964403455.1 uncultured Bacteroidaceae bacterium
GAAGTCCTACTAAAACTATTGCATCCGGCTTTTCTTTCCAACTGGCGGTTTCAATTGGTGCTCCGATATTCAGAAGCGCTACAACCTTTTTACCTTTTAGATGGAATGCAGTGCAGACCTCGTTTATCAGGGTTGTTTCCATATCGCTTAGAATCCAGTCTTCGTCAAATGTGCGGTCACGGAATTCGCCGCAGCTACGGCCGATGGTTATGACTGCAATGTCATTAGCAATAGCGTCGGCTCTTAATTGATATGGTTTGCGCATCAGAGATTCCGGTATGACATGCTCTTTGAGGCCTCCGTTCATCATTCTGCCTCTGCGTACAGTTTTCATCATCTCATTTACGTAACTCTTTATCGGAGTGCTTACGGCAGGATCTAATTTGTAACCGGATTTCTCAAGACCTTTATCGATTCCTATCGCTTCTTTATAATTTACACTGCCGCTTCCCGTGCCTACAACATATAGGTTATAAGAACTTACTCCGTAAAGAGCTATACGCTCAACGTCCTTTGAAAATGGAAGTGTCTGTTTATCGTTTTTCAATAGTACTATGCCTTCTGCTCCACTTGCACGTGCAATCTCAGCGTGTCCTTTCAAATCGGGATCATTCTTGAATACATATCCTTTGGCTTTCGGAGATTTCTCGATTAATGTAAGTATGTGTTTTACATTACGATTTATCTCGGCTATGCTCAATTTACCATTCAGTACGGCATCAGAGATTTCTTTGATTTGTTTTGAGCTACCGGGCATCAAAAGATCGTTTTGTGCTTTCACCATGTCAACAGTACTTTGTCCGCCGGTCCAATCGGTCATCACTGCACCTTCAAAACCCCATTCTTGTCGTAGAATACTGTCTATAAGATTCGGATTCTCCGGGGAGTATGTCCCGTTAATCTTATTATACGATGTCATTACAGCCCAGGGCTGGGATTCTCTTACCGCAATTTCGAAGCCTTTCAGATATAGCTCTCTGGCTACATCTTCAGGTACTATTACGTTGTTCCTCATGCGGTTAGTCTCTTGATTGTTAAGCGCAAAGTGTTTAATGGTGGCACCAACGCCGTTTGATTGTATTCCGCGTATCATGGATGCTGTTATCTGACCGGCCAAAACAGGGTCTTCGGCATAATATTCGAATGTTCTCCCTAACAGTGGATTACGATGAAGGTTCAGTGCCGGAGCCAATAGAACATCGGCACCATATCTTTTGACCTCATCGCCTATCGATGCACCGACCGATTCAACCAGTTCTGTATTCCATGTAGAAGCGAGCATCGTAGCTACAGGAAAAGCTGTACAATAGTAGGTATTTTCATCGTTCTCGCGAGTCGGATTAATTCTTACTCCGGCAGGACCGTCAGGCATCTGTATTGATGGAATTCCCAATCTCGGAATAGGACATGTGGCTCCGGCGCATCCGGGGATCAGATTTTTGGCATCTTTAATATCTTTAGAAATGGAATCACCGTTAAAAGCGCCGACACCTACTAAAAGTGATATTTTTTCTTCCAGAGTCATGGCTTTGATAACCTTATCTATTGATGACTTCCCGAACTGTGGAGTACGATAACATGATGTAATCAACGATAGCACGCTGATCAGGATAATTCCTGCGATTGATTTTGTCAGTTTCATAAGTTTATTGTTAGGTTAGTTTCTTTTTTAGATTATAGGTTCCAAACCGGCCTTTTTTGCCTCTTCCAGTAGATAGTTGTAAGCTGCATCATGCTCATTCGGAATCACTCCATCCAATATTGCATCCTTGATTTTTGCTTTAAGCTCTCCTACTATGGCTGTAGGTCCCAATCCGAATGTATCCATTATTTCGGTTCCGTCCACAGGCGGTTGGAAGTTTCTTATGCGATCACGTTGCTCAAGGTCTTTCAGTTTCTGACGTACCAATTGAAAGTTATCGAGGAGACGTTTTTTCTTCAGCTCATTACGTGATGTTATATCGGCCTCGCAGAGAATCATCAGCTCATCTATGTCATTTCCGGCATCGAAGAGAAGTCTGCGAACGGCGGAATCGGTAACCACATCGTCCACAATACTTATCGGCCTCATGTGTAGATCCACCATCTTCTGAACATATTTCATCTTCTCGTTCTTGGGAAGTTTCATACGGTCGAATATCTGCGGAACCATTCGCTGCCCCACATAGTTATGGTTATAAAAGGTCCATCCGTGAGCGGCATCCCATTTTTTAGTCTTGGCTTTTCCTACATCATGCAGTAGGGCTGCCCATCTGAGCCATAGGTTATCGCTATGTTGAGCTACATTGTCCAATACTTGCAGAGTATGAAGAAAGACATCCTTATGACCGTGTCCATTGATAGTCTCTACACCTTCCAATTCAATCAGTTCCGGCATTATAATCTCCAATAACTCACTACGGTC
>CAYOGG010000206.1:0-2402 GCA_964403455.1 uncultured Bacteroidaceae bacterium
GATAAAAATCGGATTCAATCTGCGTAGTTGGCGGTAATTGTACTATATTTGACACGCATAATATAAGTATCGTAATGAAGAAAAAATTAGGGTATTGGAATCTGATTTTTGTAGCGTTGTTTTTCGTGTCATGTGCGGCATTCTATCTTTTTGCCGTTCCTTATCAGATTGGTTTCAAGGAGCAGATAAGTATTTTTCTTCCTCAAGCAGAACATCTTGCCCGGTATCTCTCAAAGCCGGCATTTCTCGCAGAAATAATGGGTGATTTTTTAACCATGTTTTATTTTTCCAATGTAGTTGGTGCCGTCATCAGTGTGATTCTACTCATCTTCTTATGGTTAGGGTGGGATAAGTCCTTGAAGAGAATCGGGGCCGGGGAAGAATCGAAATTATTGGCTTTAATACCGGTAGCCGTAGAATCGGCTTTTATTGTCTCATTGAACTATCCTATTTCAGCAACAGTAGGTTATATTGTTGTAGTTTGGGCTTTTGCACTTTTTTCTAAAATAAAAAACGGACTTGTCTTTGAGATCCTTTTCGGGTTGGCTGTCCCTGTTCTATATTATGTTGCAGGCGGCTATGTATTGGTGGTACTTGTCTTTTTCTGTTTCTTTAATCAAGGTAAAAGCATAGTGAGATATTTTATTACAATATCCGATGTATTGCTTATACTCTTTATGGGAAGGATGTTCAATATGACAGTTCTGCAGTCAATTCTTTATCCTATTCAATTGGGATATATCCTCCCTAATACATATCTGTTTGTACTGCCGATTTGTGCTGCTCTGATAACGCTGATATTATCCAAACTAACAATTAAATTGTCAGTTAAGAATGTTATCGGTGTAATTCCGGCTCTATTATCAATTGGAACATCTCAGTATTTTGCTTATAACAAACAATTGGAATATTCGGTAGAGCTAGGTACTCACGCATACAAAAAAGAATGGAAACAGTTAAAGGAGCTGTCTTTAGATAATCCTGACAACAACATTTTTGGCATATACTATAGGAATCTGTCATTTGCCCGTGAAGGAAAACTTGCCGCAGAGTTGTTGAATTATCCGCAGATTACATACGAAGGATTGTTTATGAACATTGTTCAGGGAGCAAGTTATCTTGAGATATTTTATTACATAGATCAGTTATTGTTGGTCGGAGATATATCTCAGGCTACAGACTGTGCACTTCTCGGTCAGACTGTCATGCCGGGCAATTATTCAACCCGAATGTTGAGAACGCTATCCGAGATATCAATGGCGGCCGGTGATTATACCGTTGCGAAAAAATATCTGAATCTTCTTAAGAGCTCCCCCTATCATAAGAGATGGGCTATGGAAATGGAGTCTTGTATTGAGACTGACAGAATTCCCGATGATCTGCTAACTATTAGAAAATCATCGGCGTTAAGGGATGTGCTGTTCGAACAGAATAATTGGGAAGAGTCTCTTAGAGTGATTTCCGATAATAATCCGCAAAATATAATGTCCGTGGATTATATGCTTTGTGCCTATCTTTTGGGAAAGAATTTCAATACTTTCAATGGATTGTATGACAAGTATTATTTGGACAGATTAGACAGAGTAATTCCCGTTCCAGATATTTATCAGGAGGCGCTATTGACCACATCGGATAGCCAGGAGAGTTTTGAATACAATGTGGAAAAGTATCATATATCTCCAGAAGTAGCTAACCGTTTTCTACAATTCATGGATGATCAGGTTGCTGCTAACGGTAATATTCAGGCTTTGAAAAAGTACTCCGGTACATATTGGTTTTATCTCATGTCCACCATAATTAAACAATCCGAGAATGAATAAGTTAATATATATCACAATAGTCTTTCTAACTACAGTTTCTGTTTTTTCGTGTAATTCCAATACTACTGAAAAATCTGTAGAGTCGAAGATGTTTCCCGAGTATGACGAGATAACCATACCGTATAATATTGCTCCACTGAATTTTAAGATTGAAGGAGCAAAGAGTATTTATGTCAAGATTAAAGGTGATTCAGAGTACTCTTTCCGTTTTAGAGGTTCAATAGCTCATTTCGGAGTCGGAAAATGGCATAGAATGTTAGAGAGAGAAAAAGGTAATATTCTCTCGGTAAGTGTTAGCTCAAAAAGAGGAAAGGAATATTCTCGTACATTGAAGTGGCAGGTATCGGAAGATGCGATAGATAAATATTTGAGTTATCGTCTTATCGAACCGGCTTATGAGGTTTGGAATGAGATACGGATTGAGCAGCGTGATATGGAGAATTTCAAGGTTCGTTTGATAGCAGATAATAATACAGTTGAAAGAAGCTGTATCAATTGTCACACATCAAATAAAAACGGGACCTCTTTTATGCATTTGCGCGGTGATAACGGAGGAACGATATTGAACCGTGATGGAAGAAT
>CAYOGG010000207.1:0-2399 GCA_964403455.1 uncultured Bacteroidaceae bacterium
CGAAACTTTGATATTTCGCCCGAGATGTCAATTCACTTTTGATATTTCAGCCGAAATGCCAACCTTTTCCCGAACACCCCATAACCTCTACCTTCTCATATTTCCCGGTTTCCGAATCGATAACAATCATCGAAGATTCTCCAATCTGCGTTCCGTCTCTATAGGTAGAGAACACATCTGTGGATATGATGCCGTCTTTTTCAAATATCTTCTCCACTGGAGTATGCCCTACCACCTGTTTGTAGGTATCTGCTCTGAATATCTCTCTGGTCTCATACTGTGGTCTGAGCCATATAGGTGATGCATCGTTCCACATTTCATTTACTCCAAGGCAATTGATAGTGTCCACAACGGTATCTATATCATTATATTTTGAAGCAGGCACATATTCCCTTACAAAATAATCACTTACTCCGCCATGAGAAAAAATAACATTATCGATTCGCTGTACATATTTTATTGGGTTATTTTCCGGCAAAGTTACCTTTAAATCAATCAATTTCCTCTGAACTGTCGACATTGCCATACTGCTATAACCAGTTTCAGGCATATACCATACATAACTAAGATCGTGATTTCCATAACACCATAATGTGTCAGGATACTCTTTGGCAAAAGATATAGCAGCATCGTAGGTTTCAACATATAAATCGACATTATATTCTTGTCCCCAATCATCTGCGATATCCATAAGACACACTGCTCTGTCTGCAATTCCTTGATGCATAATTGCAGATGCTCTATAAAACATTTTAGGTTTTAAATGAACATCAGGTATTACCAGTACCTTCACCAGCTTGCTCCTCCATTTTTCTTTTTATTGCTTCAATTACATCTTCTACATTTCTAGTATTGATATTTGCGACTTCATCTATATATGTGATAATTTTCCCTCCAATTTCCTGTTCCGAATTCTTTTGTTTATTATAATATTCTTTTAGTTTTGGTGTTGTAAGTTCTGTAAATTCCCGTACCATTTTCGCAGTTTCTTTTGGGATATCACAGCTGTATAATCTCTTATAGGCATTTACAATATCATCAAATGTAATATTTTCCCCAGCTTCTCTCTCTTCTATTAAAATACCTATCACATCAGATATGTCATTTCGATAATCCCTGTGAGCAATCAATTTCATAGCAATCAGGTATACACCCGAAACAGTTCTTATCTCCAAGGTTCCGTTGTTTAGAGTCCATAGGTGTTTTGACACCTCGGATAACATATCTGAATAGGATGCAGTTTTAATAAAATCTGAATTCATCCAATCTCTTGGAAGACCATTTTCATCCGCAAATTTCTTTATAATATCTGTAACGCTGGATACCGTTTTAAGAATCACATCAAAATCCTGAGTGGCATCGCGAAACTTATAATTAAGCATAATACTTCCACCACCCACGATAATAATCTCGCCGGGAACCTTACCAAGTTCTTTACGGTATTCTTTTGCAAACTGCTTTATAATATCCTTTGCATTCTCCCTTGTGATTTTCTTATCAGACGGCATCATACAAATCCCCCTCTATGATATTATATTTTGCAAATTCTTTGATTCCGGCTTCTTCTTTCTTTCCCAAAAGCAAAGCATCGCCTACAAAAAATGGTTCCTCCAGCTTCATCTTCCTTATCTCATCATATTTATTACTAAGAGGAATACTATATTTTTTACTGATATAGTCTACTGTTGCCACAAGATAAAGCATCTTAATATAATCATGATGCATATGGTAATACTCCACATCCTCACGCTCGATGATCCCTAACACAGTCTGAAGATCATTACGCTTGATATCATGATGCAGATTATTTCTAAAAGTCTGGAAATCCTCTTTGTGATAAACGATCTGATCCGGACGATAGCCTAGAACCTTAGCTAATTTTTCGACTGTATAATATGTGCAGGTCCCAATATCCACCTGACCCTTTATAATCGGATAAAGAGTCGCATAAGGGATTCCGCTCTTCTGCGAACAGATTCTTATATTCATATTTTGTTTTTTTAATTCAACAACAAAATCCATAATTATCCACCTTTCACAGCATAAGACTCGCAACCGCTATGCTTCTTGTTCGTTAAAGAAAAAGATTGCATTCCAACCTTTTTCTTAATTTTATCGGTCTACCGATAAAATGTCAAACTTTTTCTATTATTACTCAAGAAAGCCTCCGGCATCACAATTACTGCAATTATCGGAGGCTCCTTATTAATCTTTGTCATATCCCCATTTTCTATTCTTATTAACTCAGTTTTACCACGGGCTGGTATATTTTTGGTATATTTTCATTCCTACTATACCCGCAAACCCGCATAAATACTGCATTCTTACAACTTATGGTAAGTATTGCCGTGGCACACAAATAATATCTTTATCATAGTTTTTATTTACTCCTTTTTGCC
>CAYOGG010000208.1:0-2395 GCA_964403455.1 uncultured Bacteroidaceae bacterium
ACAAAAGGACTATTTTTGTACAGAAATGAAAACCTATAATACAAAATGAGAATTTATACTATTGTTACTATGTCGGCGCTGGTATTGTCAGCTCTGACTGTGAATGCGCAGGAACCGATAATCCAGACCAAATACACGGCTGATCCGGCTCCTATGGTTTATGATGGGACGGTATATCTTTATACCACTCATGATGAAGATGATGCCGAAGGCTTCAAGATGCAGGATTGGCTTCTGTATTCCTCCAAGGATATGGTTAACTGGACAGATCATGGAGCGGTAGCTTCATTAAAAGATTTTAAATGGATTGATAAGACCAACGGAGCTTGGGCAGAACAGGTTATAGAACGTAACGGCAAATTCTATATGTATTGTCCGATACACGGCAATGGGATAGGTGTATTAGTTTCGGATACTCCTTACGGACCGTTTAAAGATCCGTTAGGACATGCATTGGTTTGGCAAAAGGAGCATTGGAATGATATTGACCCTACTGTGTGGATTGATGATGACGGTCAGGCGTATATGTATTGGGGAAATCCTGATTTGTATTGTGTAAAACTCAATGAGGATATGATATCTTATTCAGGTGAAATTATGAAGTTCCCAAAAATTAAAGATTATCAGGAAGGACCTTGGTTCTACAAACACGATGGACACTATTATTTGGCATTTGCATCTACGTGTTGCCCTGAAGGCATAGGATATGCGATGAGTGACAGTCCTACAGGGCCTTGGGAATATAAGGGTGATATTATGGCTCATACTCCTCGTACGCGCGGAAACCATCCGGGAATCATTGAGTTTAAAGGACAGAGCTATGTGTTCGGTCTTAATTATGATATTCTTCGTATAGAAACGCCGAATCATAAGGAACGTCGTTCTGTAAGTGCGGCTCCCATGTATTACAATGAGGACGGTACTATTCAGTTGGTACCTTACTTCAAAGATGTAAAGGTGGAGCAGGTTGCTGCATTTGATCCGTTTCGTATGGTTCCGGCTGCTACAATGGCATGGGGTTATGGTCTGAAAACCAGAGTACCGAGCGGTAATAATAGTCATAAAAGCGCTGCAAAAGGTATAAACAAATCCATGAGCAACTCTTTCATCGAAGAATTAGGTAAAGGGCAGGTTATTACCAATGTTGATGCCGATGAATACCTACTGGTTCGTGGTGTGGATTTCGGTAAAGGAGCAAAAAAATTCTTTGCAACTACTTCATCTACTGTTGACGGTAGTAAAATAGAACTGAGAATAGACAGCCGCGATGGTCAGGTAATAGGAACTCTTAATATAGCCAATACCGGCGATAATAATAATTATGAGACTTTTTCAACGGATGTCAAGGTAAAGGGACAGCATGATTTGTATTTTGTATTCAAAGGTGCAGTGAAAAAAAATCTTTTGGATTTCTCATCTTGGCAGTTTAAGTAATATATTTTTATGAAGAAAATTCTGATTGCTTTTCTCCTGATACTTCCATGGAGCCATGAAATATATGCCGATTATTCTGTTCAGTCTCCTGACGGAAAAGTGAAGATGTCCGTATCTCAAACTGACGGTGGTCAGTATGTTTACAGTATGACTGTGGATGGAGTGAAAGTTATTGATAGTTCGATATTGGGGTATCAAATCTCTGATGGTACGATTATTCCATCGGCTTCATGGAGAGTAATTGGAAAAAAAAATGAAAAAATTCGTGATAAATGGATTCCGATATGGGGTAAGCGTACTATTGTACCGGAAAGATATAACGGGCTTAATCTGTCTTTGAGAAATACGGAAGAGGAGAATATAGAGCTTCAATTACGTGCATATGATGACGGTACGGCTTTCAGGTTCATTATTAAATCGTTGAAGGGTAATGATGTCGTAGCCGATGAAATTACGGAGTTTGGGTTTGCAGGTGATTATACAGCATGGTATTACAATGGTGAAAGGCATAATATAGGTCCAGAGAAACTTTCCGAGACTGCAGGTGATAGACAGCCTGTTATGACTATTAAGGCTGCAGATCATCTTTATTTGGCGATTCATGAAGCAGACTTGGAGTACGGATGGCCTCTTCGTTTAACTTCAAAAGCGGGAGAGACTATGTTTCGTGTGGCACCGGACAAGACTCCATTGAGCAGTGGTTTTAAGTCTGCTTGGAGAACTATTATGTGTGCAGATTCTCCCGGCGGGCTGGTTGACTCCCATCTGTTGGAACTCCTTAATCCGGACCCTGCCTCCGATATGGATTTTTCATGGGTTAAACCGGGTATTGCTCTATGGGATTGGCGTATCGACGGTGCTGTTTGGGAGGGTTATCGCTATGGCATGAATTATCAGTCATGGGTCAAGATGATTGATTTTGCTTCTGAACAGGGCTTTTCGTATCTGGTACTAGATGCCA
>CAYOGG010000209.1:0-2389 GCA_964403455.1 uncultured Bacteroidaceae bacterium
TGGTTTTACCGGTACCGGCCTTACCTGTCAGAAAGACTGACACTCCGGTATTACAAACATACTTTTCTGCCAATTCAAAAATTTCATCTTTTTTTAGTGTATTCATTATATTAAAAATAGCAAGGTTTATTCGGATTATGTGGATTATATCTTCGCTCTTTTATATAGCAAAGTTACATCTTTAAACGATTTATCAAAAGAGAGTTTATGAAAAGTTCAGTACTTATAACTGCACTAATTCTTCTTTCAAAAGAAATAGCTCTTTCTATCCGTTTATTATATGTAACTTTGTGACCTAATAATAAGGTGCAAATGATTAAAGATAGAGATAAGACTGCGATTGCCGTAGGTGACAGACGAATCAGTTTTCATCAGTTACTAATGCAAGTAACCCATTTTTCACAGATTACTCCAAAAAAAATAGGGGCTAAAACTCTAATTATCTCAGAAAATCGTATTGGTTGGATTTATGCATTTTATTCAATCTGGAATAATCGTGGCGTAGCTGTTCCGGTAGATTCCGCTTCTACAACTGCAGAATTTGCATATATTATAAACGATTGTAAACCTGATGCCATATGGGTATCGGAAGGAAAATATCAGTCCGTCACAGATGCTATTAAGATGACTGACGTTGCACCTGAAATACTATTAATAACAAAAGAAATAGAAGAATCAGGCGACGGTTATGAGACGGCTGAAATAAAATATGATGAGAATGATTTGGCACTAATTATGTACACATCAGGTACTACCGGCTCACCTAAGGGTGTAATGCTCTCATTCCGTAATGTCATGTCCAATGTCAAAGCTGTTACAGAGGAGGTTCAGATATTCAGTGAAGACCGTTGTGTAATGATTCTGTTGCCGCTACATCATATATTGCCTTTGGTAGGTTCACTTCTCGCGCCATTGGCTACCGGAGGTGGAGTCGCATTATCACCGTCAATGACAGGAGCCGATATCATGGCTACTATGCAGAATAATCATGTGGCTATCATAATAGGTGTACCCAGACTATATTCCACTCTTTTCAAGGGTATCTATTCAAAAATTGATGCTCATCTTCTGACACGTATCCTGTTTAAGTTTGCACGAGCATTGGGAAGCCGCAGCTTTTCTCGATTTATTTTCAAGTCCGTTCGTGACAAGATGGGTGGTAAAATTACCTATTTGGTAAGCGGAGGTGCTGCTCTTGAAAAAACTATCGGTGAAGGATTTAAAACTCTCGGATTGGATGTTCTTGAGGGATACGGTATGACAGAGGCAGCCCCAATGATATCATTCACACGTCCGGATGAAATATGTCCGGGAGTCTCGGGAAAACCTATGCCCTCTGTCACGGTAGAGATTCGTGACGGTGAGGTATGTGCTAAAGGTCAGAATATCATGTTGGGTTACTACAATCGTCCCGAAGAAACTGCTGAGGTAATTCGTGAAGGATGGTTATACACAGGTGATCTGGGCTATCTTAATAAAAACGGCCAGTTGGTTTTGACAGGTCGAAAGAAGGAGATTATTGTCCTCTCTAACGGTAAAAACGTCAATCCCGTAGAGATTGAGCAACACTTAGAGCACTATGCGGCTTACATAAAGGAATGCGGAATAATTCCGCTTAAGGATCAGTTACATGCCATTATAGTTCCTGTAGATGATATTTCGGCAACATTATCCGATGAGGAAATGATTCAGAAAATCAAATGGGAAGTTATAGAGCCTTACAACCGTTCTGTTTCATCATATAAGAAGGTGATGAACTTCAGCATTTACAAGGGAGCCTTACCGCGCACTCGGTTGGAAAAGATACAAAGGTTCAAACTACCTGATTTACTTTCTCAAACAAGTACCGGTAGCACTAAATCCACGATCGCCGAGCCGGACAGTCAGGTTTATCAGATACTGCGTGACTTTATCGCGGAAGAGAAAAACTGCACGGTTCGCCCGACAGATCATATTGAAATGGACCTCGGACTCGATTCTTTGGACAAAGTGGGACTACAGGTATTTATTCAGTCATCTTTCGGTATGGAGATGGATAACGAGCAGATGCTGTCATTTGCAAATGTAGCTGCAATGGCTCAATATGTCACTGAGCAAAAGACAAGAATGGAAGTAGAAAAGATTGATTGGAAACGTATTCTAAAAGAAAAGGTTTCTTTACAGCTACCCAAATCATGGTTTACCGGACGTCTGATCATAAAGATAGCCAAACCTTTTATGTCAATATATTTCGGTCTGAAAGCCAAAGGGGTGGAAAATATTCCTACAGGACCTGTTATCTTGGCACCCAACCATCAGAGTTATTTGGACGGATTATTTGTTATATCGTGTCTCAAATGGAATTCAATAAAGAATACTTACTTCTATGCAAAGGAACAGCATGTAAAGC
>CAYOGG010000210.1:0-2386 GCA_964403455.1 uncultured Bacteroidaceae bacterium
ATAGCTCTTACTATCTTCATAATAGTGCGTATGATACGCAATAGGAATAAGCGAAAAGATTGCGGCTCTTGCGGCGGATGCGATTTATATGAGATTTGTAACAAGAATAAAAAATCCGGACGATAAAAAACGTCCGGATTTTCCCTTATAAAAGCATTTTATTATCAAACAAAAAACATATTAATAGGCTGTCCCAATGTTTATACGATACATTAATTGGATTTACATAGCTTAAAACAGCTTCAAAATATCATTCATTTAAAACAAAGATATTATATAGAATAAAGCACAGAAATATCAATGCACCGCCCACTCTGGTCATCTTTCCCTTAAACCCTGTAAATAGAACCAATAAAACAGTGCTTATCATTATCAAATAATAATACAGATCGATATCACTGGAACTCAACGGTCTAATGATGGAACCCACACCCAGAATCAATGTAATATTAAAGATGTTGGAACCTATGATATTACCCAACGCCATCTGAGTATTCTTCTTGAGTGCTGCAGTAATTGAGGCTGCCAGTTCAGGTAATGAAGTTCCATATGCTATCAATGTGACCGAAATAAATGCATCATTTACACCTATGGTTCTGGCAAATATAATGGCATAATCTACAAAAAACCGGCTACCGGCTACTAAGACTGCAAGTCCGAATACCAATTTTATAATAATAATCCACAATGGAATTATCCTTAAACCGGGACCCGATACTACATCAGCTCCGTTATTCGTCTTAAGTGATACATAGATGAACAGTACAAACAACAATAATAATACTATCCCGTCAATCAATCCCAGGTGTTGAGTATCACCTGTTACGGAATTGAATGTAAGCAGAGTCAACAGTACCGTTACGAACAGACATAACGGAATATCAATCATCATATTGACCTTAGATACTGTAATTGGAAATAACAGAGCTGTTATTCCCAATATCCCCAAAATATTGAAAATATTAGAACCAACAACATTTCCTATGGCTACATCAGAATTTCCCTCAATAGCTCCAATCACACTAACTGTAAGCTCCGGAAAAGATGTCCCAATACCAACAATAACAGCACCAATAACATAATCGGACACATTGTATTTGCGTGCCAAATCGGTAGCACCATCTACAAAAGTATTTGCTCCGTAGACGATTGCCGCCAAAGAGACTATCAGTACAAAAATAGTAAGTGTCATTTCATTAACCTATTTAAACTGGAATAGCTCACCTTATACAGCACAGAACAAGGAGAGTAATGATAAGGTACGAACTCCAAAAGCTGACAAAAACACTTATCGGATTTTTTATTATAATACACATCAAGTCTAAGAGTAGACATACTCAGAACATCTTTTATATCTATCTTCTCAGTATCTTCAGCCAATGCCGTCTTTATAATCTCCTTGTTCTTCTCGGGAAAATAAAAGGATATCAATTCACATAATTCACCGGTCTCAATATTCTTCCACCCCTTTTTCATGATCAGGAAATAGAATATCCCCAATATTGAAATAAAAGCACCGACGTAATCCACATTGACATTCTGAGAAACCGATATAACTATTACGCCTATTGCTATTATAATAACTGAAATCATTATATCCTTTGGCGTTCTGACTTTTTTGAAATAACCATCCATACAAATTCGTTTTTTAATTGTAAATAAATCTTTTTGGGCATAGATATAATGAGCCTGAACATATATAGTCGGCTATACTATTCCCATAAACTAATTTGAAAAACAGAAAAAAATCAGATAATCAGTATCCTTAGTCTTGAAAGATATTCTTTGGGAGAGAAAAAACCTGCATTACAAAGTCCATCCAGATATAACTGACGATCAAATCGAGTAGTATTTGATGATAGTAAATTACTCTTTTCAACAATCTCTATCTTTTGTGTTTTCTGATATTTGAATAATAACGAAGAAGAATGATAAGTAGAAACAATTCTTGACTGGACGTTAGCTATAATTTGGTCATCACAGCAATGTAAATTAAAGTAATATTCATTAGTATCGGTTCCACCTTTAGCTATATCAAACGTGTCAATAAGTTCATTCTGACATACAGCATCAGCCTCATACTGATGTACGGCACCATAAGCGAAGAAAAGCAATCCGCCTAACAACACCGTCATTATCAGACTTAGAACAATTTTTTCTGTCCTATTTAAACTCATTGATACACTTAACTTTCAGTAGTGCAAAGGTAATAAATTATTTTACTGTTATATTTCTTGATTTAAAAAACATAATCTCCATAACCTCAAATAGACGATGGTTATGGAGATTATATTTAATATCCTGTCAATAAGGTTCTATTTGTGAAACAATATGCAGGCACCGCCACCGGGAGCCAAATGAAGAGTTATGCTTTCTTTTGAAGTAA
>CAYOGG010000211.1:0-2375 GCA_964403455.1 uncultured Bacteroidaceae bacterium
GACCAATTGATTTGACTTGGAATCAATTCTGTATAAGGAACTATGGAGTCTGTAACGCCATCTCCAACCCAATAATAGACGAAATTTTCACTGATGTCTTTGACTTGTGATGCAATTTCGTCTTGTTGATAAATATGGAAATAGGTGTACCCCATTGTGATCGAAGAACTTGGAACGGTATCTAATGGTATTTTAGCAATTCGAATGCTTTTGTTTGCATATCCGTAATAAGTACCTTCCACCATGGAATCCCGAGCAGGTACAAACCATGTGTATTTTTCTACTGTGACTTCTTTGGTTTCTGTGATTAGAACATCTGTAAGCGAATTCTCATCGTATTTTCCTGTCATTTCGACTCGAGTCACGTTCTCTTCATTTGGATCATCGATTCGTTTTTGTTCTGCAATCACTTCAAAAGTTCCATTTGAATTAAAGACGCTGCTGATGGATTGTGTTTCATATGTTTCCGAAGTATAGCTAAACCCTAAATAAAAAGGACTTCCATCTATTTCTTCCTCTGAATCATACACTAATCCGCCCGTGTCAAATGAAATGCTTATATCCACAAAATGAAACGGTTTAATGGGTGTATTGAGTGGCTGAGTCGTGATTTTTACAGAATCCACGCCTCCATCAAAAGAGGAATTGATCATGAGGATATAGGCTTCTTCTAATTTTTTAGGAAGCACTACTTCAACACCATTTTCTGTGACAGGAGTCCATCCTATCAGTGCTTTGTCGCTCATTGTACAGAGCCATACTTCTGTTTTTGACGAGCTCTGTTTTAATAGCATGCTCACCGTATCTGTTCCTGAATTTTTAAGCGTAATCATTTGCGTACTCAAGTATGGTAATACTTTAACACGAGTTTCTTTTTTTGGATTTTCTGTAAATGAAATAGTTTGGTTAAAATCAGGATTCGTTTTTACATAGGCTAAATCTCCATTTGGAGTGGCCGATAAAGCTTCATTGCCTTCTTCAAAAAGATATCGAACAAAGGCGCTATATTCTATATCAAGTGTACTGTTTAGTTCTAATTTTATTTGCGAATTCAAAACATCACGATAATAATCAACACCTTCTCCACCTGCCTTTAATAAATTCGCAATGGATAATTTATCTCCTTCTCGATGAAAAGCTAAATAATGAAGAAATGTACCTGCTAAATACCAATTTGGATCACTGTTATTGGTATCCCAAGATTTGGAAATCATATCTATTAGAACTGTATTCGAACTAATGGCAAAAATCTCAGACTCATAATAGGTATAGTCTGTAGGCCATACCATACGATCGGCCTGAGTGGCTAAGGCTTCTAACCACCATAATCCAACATTACCCTTATTCATAACGTAATAGTAATCTTGTATCAAATGAAGGTATTCATGTGCTACAACAGAGTATAGATCTTGCCGTTGAGTAATTCCTGCTGGTTCGCTAATCTCATCTAATTTATTTGTAATGTATATGACCCCCGATACGGATCCATATTCACCGCTGGTGCCACCTAAATTTTTGATGTAAACATTTATTGTTTCTGAAGTATCTGGACCATCTAAAGAGTGCGGAGATTCTGCAAAGGCTTTGCGAGCATCTGCTAAAGCAAAGGCAATATCTTGAACATAATAAGGAGACCAGTTTGAATCCGAGGATGGGATATGATAAGATTCTTTTTCCCCTGTATAAGAATCCATTACTCCATGAGAGCCGCTCAAATTATAATATACGGTAACTCCTGGCACACCTGTAAATTTGAATGAATAGCCTCCATTCGTGAGAAACTCTGCAAAGCCCACAGGTGTCAAGTGATCGGTTTCAAAACTAATCGTGTAATTAACCGTATCTACGGTAAATTTTTGATAGGGAATCCATTTTCTAGTGACTTGATTATAATAGACGGGTTTTAAAGAATCGACATTTGTCACTTGAGCTGGATCATAGGGGAAAATAAATAAGAGTGGCGGAGAAAAAGAAGTACCGCAATCTAATGAGACTTCATAAACGGAAAGGATGTTTATTTCTTCAGGGAAAGGAATGGTATCGATTCTTTTGATGGTGGCTTTGATTGGAGAAGATGATGTGCCTTGAGGAATTGTCAATAACACAGAATCTCCAAAGGTAATCGTCACATCCCCTGTGTCCGTTACAATAGAAGAAATGGTTTGAAGAATGTCATCTTCTTGGGAAGAGGGGCTTCCACCACTTTTACCACAGGCTGTGATAAAAAAAAGACAACAGAAAATTAGCCCAAAAAAACCGATTAGAGTTTTCATAAAACCTTTTTGAAGTACCATTATCTTTTCAATATATAATTAATACCAAATTAACGTATTATTTGAATCTTTAATTTATCGAATCTCTTACCACATACTGGG
>CAYOGG010000212.1:0-2346 GCA_964403455.1 uncultured Bacteroidaceae bacterium
ACACGATTCCATCTCCTAAGCAGAGAGACATAAAACCGCGTAAAAGGATAAAGCAATGAACCTATAATATGTTTAGCTCTTCCATCTCCGGAAACATTCCATTTATGACGCAGGCATCTTCCATACGTAAGTTGAACATATTTTCTTGTTGAAAGAACACCGTTACCCATTGGAAAAATATCTATCCAAACATATTGAGTAACTGTTTTGCCATCAACCAATCTTTTAACGGTATGACGATTGTCGATAATTCTTGGGAAACATTTATCATAACTATTATCAACTGAATGATCGACAAATATATAATATGAAGGAAGCTCTTTAATCATTACAGCTCTCAACCTATTGTAGTCCCTTATCTTAAAACAAACATCCACATCATCATCCCAAGGAATAAATCCGCCATGCCTTGACGCTCCCAAAAGAGTGCCCGAATCAAGCCAATATTCAATATTGTTTAGTCTGCATATTTTGTCAAACTCAATAAGAATATCAAGAAGAATCATCTGTAAGTTTCTAATGTCTGAGCCTTCAGGATTATATTTGGCTCTCAAGTCCTTTTGAATACTATCTTCAACCATCTAACAAATGTTTATTAATGTCAATCAAAAGATTAGATTCTTATCAACATTAAAAGTTTAAACTCAGTCAGTATATTTCCACAATTATCGCTTGCCTATATATTTATGGTAATAAATCACTATTGCTTCGTTAATATGCTTGCGTTCCGTTTTAGTTATACCTATCAGGTACACTACCAATGAAGTACTTAGCATACTTAATGCTACTATTAATAACGAATTCAGGATTCCTTCCGGTAATAAGAAAGAAACTATAATAGGTATGATTGCTGATCCTAGAGTAACACCAACAATTACTAAAACCACGCCATTTAGGAATTCCCTTCCTTCAAAACCAATCTGCCTCTTTACAAAAACGAATCTGACAAACTGTGCTATAATTGACATAACTATTGACACAATGAATACCATATATGCAGGCCATCCTAACCACTTGAATCCGATGTATGCAATCGGAATAATAGCTAACAGAGTAGAACCCATACAAATCTGATACATCTTATTCTTACCGGTAGACTGGATACACGCATTAAATGGGTTTGAGAACATATCGACTAACTGATTTATCAGAAAAAGACGAGTAAACAGCGGAGCCAGGGGATTAACATCTTCCAACCACAAATCCAGTAATACATCAGTTTCCAACAAAAGAGGCAGGGCAATAATATAAAGAAGATAATAAGTGAAACGCGTGCTCTGAGAGACTAACTTTCTCATTTCCACAAGTTCGCCGAGAGCATAAGATTTAGTAATCTGCGGTTTCACCGCCGTAAAGAAATTTGACTGTAACTGTGAAATTGAATTATAAACCTTTGTTGCTACACCCCTTGCAGAAATAACATTTGCTAAAAAGAAAGTATTCATCAGATTATTCACGCCATAAGCTTTCATAGAACCTGCAAAGGAGCCTAACAATTCCCATCCTGAATAGCTGAATATCTTTTTCATCATGGCGGGTTCATAATAAAATGAATAACGACATTCTTGATAACAAATCCTACAATACAGATAGTATAGAAATGTTATTAACAGTTGAACAAGCATCAACAGCCATGTATACAGAACCAATTTGTCATTATGTGTATATTTCAAGGCAAAAGCAATTGCCAGATTAGCTATTGCTTCGAAGAAACTCAAATACGCAAAAAGATTCATTCTTTCACGCGCAATAATCATACCCTGATACGGAATCCTCAAGATAGTAAAAAAAGTTGCCAGAACACTAATATGAAGCACCTTAAAACAAGCAACATCGCGTCCTTCAAGTAGCAGTTTATTATCTAAAGACCATATACCGTAACCCTCAGCCAGTAATACAACAATAATACCTATCAATCCGAAAACCAACAGCGTCATACTGAATACCCGTTTCACCTCCGCATAGTCATTACGTCCCATAGCATAAGCAAAGAAACGCTGGCAGGCATTAGCCATCGTATTGCTGATAAATGAGAACATTGCAACAATACTTCCTACGGATGTAAACAGACCAAAGTCCGTATCGCCGAGTTCCTTAATAATAACTCTTGACGAATACAGACTAACGGCCAATACAACAATCATCCTCACATATAGAAGTGCGGTATTCTTGGCAATCTTCTTTTGATCAACAACAGGCATAAAAAAACATCATACGCTATTGATAACTTTTCATATGCATATAAAACAAATAAAAGCCGGCCATATTATAGATCGGCTTTCATATCTAATCATTTAATCCAACTCCTGATCAGCCTCATAGCCACCCAACTCACGAATTTTGTTC
>CAYOGG010000213.1:0-2326 GCA_964403455.1 uncultured Bacteroidaceae bacterium
TCTGACAGGCGTGTTGGTCGAATGGCTATCACTCCAGAAGGGTTATGTGGTTTTGAATACGATGCAGATTGGGTACAGACAGGATTTTCAATATCTCCATTCCATCTGCCTTTGAAATCGGGATTGATAATGGCCAAACAAAATCCGTTCGGTGGAAACTTTGGAGTGTTCGATGATAGTTTGCCTGACGGTTGGGGTAATCTTTTACTTGACCGTTATCTACAGGGAAAAGGAATAGATCCATATAAACTCAATATTTTAGAACGGCTATCGCTCATTGGGTCTACCGGGCGTGGAGCATTAGAATATCGACCAGATAAAAGCTTAGTAACAGACGATGAGTTTCTTGATTTTGACCTTTTGGCTAAAGAGGCTGAAAAGATACTTGAAAGTAAGGAGAGTGATGGTTCTGTTGATCTGCTCTATAAATATGGAGGTTCATCCGGAGGGGCTCGACCGAAAGTTTTTGCTAAAATAGATGGGCGTGAGTGGCTGGTGAAGTTTAAGGCAACAAGCGATCCTGTCAATGTAGGAGAAATAGAATACAACTACTCAATACTTGCCAAAGAATGTGGAATAAGAATGGCAGAAACCCATTTGTTTGATGGTCGCTATTTTGGAGTCGAACGATTTGACAGAACCCCTCAAGGTAAAATTCACACCATAAGTTCCGCAGGATTGCTACACGCCAATTATCGAATACCGAGTCTTGATTACTCTCTACTATTAAAGTTGACACTGAATCTTACCAAAGATATGGAACAGGTCGCAGAGATGTTTCGTTTGATGGTATTTAACATTCTTATTTCAAATCGAGACGATCATGCTAAAAATTTCTCATTCCAATGGATTGATGGCGCGTGGAAACTTTCGCCTGCATACGACCTTTTACCAAGTAGTGGATTTAATGGTTATCACACAACGACCATAAATGGCAAAGGCGAGCCTACACTTGCAGACGTTATCTTTTTGGCAAATGAAATAGGATTATCTAAACAGTATACAAATCAGATAATCGAAGAGTTGACAGAAAAATGCACTACGGAAAAGATGGCTAAATTCAGGTTAAAGTAATAGTCTTAATACCAGAATTCAAGTGGATAATGCAACTGATTAGAGCAAAAGTGATGATTATCAAAGAAACAAACAAATGTGGGTTTTAAGGTTACACCTAGGTTATGTCTTAATGTCGTACCAAACAAAAAAGGCTCGGAGAAAATCTCTAAGCCTTCATGTAGAGTGATCCGCTCGGGATTCGAACCCGAGACCCCATCCTTAAAAGGGATGTGCTCTACCTGCTGAGCTAGCGGATCTACCTTTCATGCCGTTAAGCGGGTGCAAAGATAGGCCGTTTTGAGTTATCTGCAAACATTTTCACCGATTTTTTACAAGGATTAACGTGATTGTAATCATTTGTAATTGCTCTTATATGTCACTGACTCAATTTTGGAATCATTGTAAATGTCTGATATATCACGAGCATTATAAATCTCCTGCTGAGGATATAGTTCCGGCAGATTAAAAGATTTCAATGTGATATTGTAATAATCCGGATTACGTTGCGGAAGCAGGAAAGCCTTTCCTACGTTTCCTTCTTCATCAATATGTACTAAATATGGACGTCCATAAATCTTATCATCACGTTTGGAGGCAAAGACTACCCAACGACTGTTACTGCTCCAACTGTGATACGTATCCGCAAATCTGTCATTGGCCGAACTCATAATATTGACAGCACCGGTTCCGAGATTAATAAGCCATAGTTCACTCTCTTCATGCCAAATAGGAAATGTTCCGTAAGCGGCAGCAGTCACCATCAGAAATTTTCCGTCAGGAGAACACTTCAAATGACTGAAAGAAGCATTATGACGCTCACTACTCAATACGGTATAAACTTTATCGCCCACTCTGCCAGTCTTAGGATCAAAAGTAACAGCGGCCACATCATACATCATCTCTTTTGTACTGTCCGGCTGTTCAAGATGTCTTGCCCGACAGAAGAAAATAGTCTTACCATCGGCTGAAAAGCATGGAAATGTTTCCTGAAACTCAGCTCCTTTAATGGTGGAGCCGTCAGTAACTGTCAGACTATCCAGGTCTATCACAATCAAATCACTTGCAGAGTCATAAACTTCCATTCTCTTACTGCGATGTGAATGTATTGCAAACTTTATATCTGCAGCAGTAAAAACACCATAACGTCCATCATTTGAGATATCACCATAAACGGCACCTCCCATCGTACTATCCGTCTTCGTATTAAGTTTAATAATTCTTCCATCACGGTTCAATATCGTTCCTCCGTTATCACCGCGCAAATGCATAA
>CAYOGG010000214.1:0-2309 GCA_964403455.1 uncultured Bacteroidaceae bacterium
GACAAAGATGATGAAAACTTTTTCATCCACTCAATCCAATGACGGCGAATATTCCTGTCACCCTGGAACATGTTTATTCCTCTAATGTTCAACGCACTTTTTTGAGACACTATCGTAGATTGCATTGTCTTTACTATATCCAGTTGCTGTGCTCTCGAAGAGACTGAAAAGACACTATCCACATTAATGGAATGAATCTTCAGAGAGGCCAATGCCATGGAATCACTTTCAGTCTGACGAAAAGTTGTCATAGCAGAGACCTTATAGTCACTTAGATTTCCTACCCCCATACTATCCTGTAAAGCAGATAATGAATCTATGGAATGTCTTATCTCCTTCATATTCTTACTGGCTGCTTGTGAACCCGAAAGATTGTCATTGACCATATTGAAATCGGTATTGAAATCGATCAGAATATGTTTTTCTCTAAATGACTCTCTTCGATAAGGATTATTACTTCTGTTCATCTGCTGAGATTTCATGTTCTCAAACTGTTCTCCGCTGAAAAGATGGAGATACAGATGTTTCTTATCGGCTGTCGTTTCCAATCTTGCCGAATCTGCTACTATTACGGTAATATCCTCAAAACCTTTTGACAAATCGTATATTGTGACATCATATAACTCACCGGTTTTGATATCCTTGTGTTTAACATAAAGATTGAATCCTGAAATCTGATCATAAAACACTCCTTCGGGGATTTCCAGTTCAGGAGATTTCTGTTGCATTGAAAGGATTAAAGAATAGAGTTTCTTGGATGTGTTGGGTACAGTTACATTCTGAAAGTAGAATGATACTACAGCAAGGATACTGCACAATATCACTATCGGTCTCATTATTCTAAGAAGAGATATGCCGGCTGTTTTCATGGCCAACAGTTCCAATCTTTCTCCGAAATTTCCGAATGTTATGAGAGATGCCAGAAGTACGGCAAGCGGTAAAGCCGTAGGCACCAAAGTAAGAGAGAAATAATAGAAAAACTTGGCAAGAACATCAATGGAAAAACCCTTTCCGACCAAGTCATCTACAAAACGCCAAACAATATTCATTAAAAGGATGAAAAGACAAATGAAGAATGTGCCCACCAATAGCAGGATAAAACTCTTCAGAATGAATATGTCCAATTTCTTACCTCTCACGTTATGCTATTTTCTCCAAGTCCAAATAAATTGACAAAGTTAGAAAAAAAAGGCTTCAGAAGCAAGAATTGAGGCTGTTTATGAAACTATAAATAATAATTGGCGCGCTTTTTACAGACCGCAGCGATGAATTGCATCAATAGAAGTATCCCATAGACTACGTATGTCTTCTTCTTCCTCCGATAAGGCAAAATCAGTTATCGATAAGGTATAATCTCCCGTAAGTTCATTTCTTATAATCCGTATCTCAAAGTACGTTCCCGGCTCCTCGTCCAACCAATGAAATCGCACATATGTATTCTGGCGGCTATTAATCAACTCAGCCTCTCTGGCCTCATGCTTTCCCCATGAGAATGAATATTTCTTCTCGTAAGATGTAACCGAATCAGCAAACCAGGAAGAAAGACCGTTAGAGGTGGATATTGCTTCCCATATCATTTGTATGGATGTAGCATTCAAAGGATACTCAAATATTACCTTATCTCTCTTTGTCATAGATTTTTCATTTATCATATTAGAATCAATATTAATGATTCTTTGGGTATATGGCAAAGAAATGCTTTTTTTTATTTATACGCAAATATTTACTGATGGAATTGCCACAAAAAAAATTGTACGGCATTTTTTTGCTGATTTCAAAAACTGGTCTTACCTTTGCACCCGCAAAAGCAAATGGCGGGATAGCTCAGCTGGTTAGAGCGCATGATTCATAATCATGAGGTCCCCGGTTCAATCCCGGGTCCCGCTACTTGATAAAAAAACACTTACGAACATTCGTAAGTGTTTTTTTATATGCTATTTATAATCAAAAATCATCCCACCAGTTTCTGTACATTTTATCAATTCTGAGCAGATAATACTCGCGGTACGGTTCCTGAAAAAGTGATGCGTATGACTTTGTCAAGCTTTTGATTTGAGGTAGCTTAGCACGGATTTTTTCAATATCATTGTATCCGATAGCATCGTATATTACACCTCCTATTGCTACCAGACCGGCATTGTTTCCATTGCTTGGCGACCAGCAACATGCTCCATAACTTGTGTTATAGAAATAATATGTTGTTCCATCAAGCCCCATGCTATTAATCATTATTCTGTCTTTATCGGCCTTCAACATGTCCAGTTTAAATTGTATACTTTCTTTTGTCGGAAGGTTGGTGGCTGAATAAA
>CAYOGG010000215.1:0-2305 GCA_964403455.1 uncultured Bacteroidaceae bacterium
CTTTCCCATTCGGATTCGGACTTAGTTATTCTAAGTTTACATATTCGGAACCGAAAGCCGAATATAAGGATGGAGAAATAACAATTTCCGTCAGAGTGACCAATTCCGGAGACATAGCAGGCAAGGAAGCAGTAGAGATTTATATTGAATCACCAAAAAAAGATTCCAACAAACCTCTCAAGGAGCTGAAAACATTTGCCAAAACCAAGATTCTGGAACCTACAGAGAGTCAGGTTCTGGAATTCAAACTGAATGAATATAATTTAGCTACATTCAGCATACAAAACTCATGTTGGGAGACAGCCGGCGGAGACTACACTATTGACTTTGCTGCATCGTCTCAAGACATTCGATGCCGGGCTCATATAAATTTGCCTGAGAAAAAGAGATATCCTGCCTACGGTTCACTTCAATAAAGAGTCTCTTTAGAGAGTTCTTTATTTATCAAAAAGAAATGGCACAATCAGAGAAATTTTCAGATTGCGCCATTTCTTTGTATGAATCGAACGATTATTTTTTAATTCTATACTTCTTAAAAAGTAATCGTCCTGCATTATCTTGATCCTTTGTTATATTATAAACACAAATAAGCCATTGATTGAAACTCGAAAATGGATGAAATGTAGCGACTCCGGATTCAGATACCTTACGTTCTTTATCATAAACATTAATAAGTATATACGGAGTATCCGCTGAACTATAAAATGTCAATACATATTTAGATGTTACAAAAGATCGCAAAGAAGTGGATCTCCCTTTTTCTGGTAATTTAGAAGACTTCTCTACATTTTTATCATTGCTTTCTCCTTCAAAACCTATATTATATACTAACTTTACAGAATCATCTTCCCATGAATAAACACAATTTGGTATAGGCAAAGAAATAAAAACTCTACCGTTTTCATCTTCACTGAAGATCTTATCAGTCATCATCAAATCCATCTCACAACTTGGTTCCAGAAAACTACTCTTGATTTTTCCGTCCATACCAATGAATACAATTTGTTTATCCGATTCATTTGCATTCAAATTTTGGACGAGGAAACCATCTTGTACTTTTGCAAAGTCCATTGCAGGAACTCCAATTCTAATATAATCAACAAAGTTTAGTTGTAAATCATATCTATTTATTTTTCTGCCCTGAAAATCAAGTACATATAAATACGTTTGATCATTTGTTATAGCCTTTGCATCCAAATACTCACTATTTGAACGCCCTACATATCTTATCATTTTTAGTAGCTTGCCATTATTTGTATTGAAGGCAAAAATAGAATTGTTACTATCAAGGATAAATAATAAGGAATCTTGATAACAAGCATCCTGAATATCGGCTATAAAGACTTCATCATCAAGAGATATCTCTACAGAATCTATACTCTCAATAAAATCATCCGACAGAGAGGAATTACCATCAAAATGAGGAATAATAATCTCATTGGACGTCTCCTCTTTTGTACCACTGTTGCAGCTACCAAAAAGGATCGAGCTTGCCAACAAACTCATTAACACATGCTTATTAATATCCATATACTCTCTTTTCTACTTTTCTTCTAAGCGAACAGCCTGAGGATGTCATTCAGGTTGGCAAATACCAACAAGGCGAATAGGATTACCATACCAATGGTGTTTGCCTTCTCAAGGAATTTGTCACCGGGCTTCTTTCCGGTAATGACCTCAACAATGAGAAAAAGCACATATCCGCCATCGAGTGCCGGAATAGGTAATATATTCATAAATGCCAATATGATTGACAAAAAGGCTGTCATGAGCCAGAAAGAGTGCCAATTCCACTGTGCAGGGAAGATGCTACCGATAGCACCGAATCCACCAAGAGATTTTGCACCTTCTTTTGTAAACACATATTGAAAGTCACTTACATAACCTTTCAGGGTATTCCATCCATACTGAATACCGGCAGGAATAGATGACATGAATCCATATTCCATGTTTTCTACGGAATATTCATCTGAATAATGAACAATACCTATCCTGAAGCTTTCATCGGATGTTAATGAGATAGTATCAAGTCCAACAGCCGGACGTGAAATAGCTAACGACATATCATGGCTGACAACGCTCGTCTCCGACTCCGTACGTATGGCATCCAGCACCATTTGGAAAGATGTCCATGTTGAAGCACGTGAGCCATTTACAGATAGTATGGTATCACCGATTTGAAGACCGGCTTTTGCTGCTGCACCATCCGCAATCACACTGTCAACCGTCATAGGACTAAGCACCGAAAGGAATGGCTCTTTACGGGTAAAATCAAAGAGGGAGAGATCTTCCGGCATCTCCAATA
>CAYOGG010000216.1:0-2302 GCA_964403455.1 uncultured Bacteroidaceae bacterium
ACTTTTGTCATAGATAATTTCATATATTATTCAAATAGTCAATCAACTTTCTAACAGCTTTTCCACGGTGGCTAATCAGGTTTTTGGCTGAAACTCCCATTTCTGCGAAAGACTCCGAATAACCGTCAGGAATGAAAATAGGATCATATCCGAACCCTTCTTTTCCGTGACGTTCCGTAGCAATACGGCCGCGAACAATACCTTCGAAGAGATTCTCTTCTCCATTTATTATTAACGCAATAACTGTTCTAAATTGTGCATTACGGTCTTTTTTTTCTTTAAGTTCATATAGAAGTTTTTCCATATTGGCTTCGGAATCATGATTACCGGCATATCGAGCGGAATGAACTCCGGGTTGACCGCCAAGTGCATCGACCTCCAATCCCGTATCATCTGCAAAACAATCTATATGATAGTTTTCATACAGATAACGAGCCTTGATGAGTGCATTACCCGCAAATGTATCGGCAGTCTCGGGGATGTCCACTTCACATCCCAACTCTTTAAGACTAATGATTTTATATCCATCAACGAGCATAGAGCGTATTTCCGATAACTTATGCTCGTTGTTTGTTGCAAATGCAAGAGTCTTAGATGACAACATTGACTATCTTTTTAGGAATTATAATAACCTTTTTTACCGGTTTACCCTCAATGTATATTTGAGACTTCTCATTTGAAAGAACGGCATCTTGAATCTCTTGATTAGAAGCATCAGAAGAGAATTCCATCGTAAAACGAGTTTTTCCGTTGAAAGAAATGGAGTAGGTGGCGGTATCTTCTTTCAAATACTCTTCATTGTATTTAGGCCAAACAGTGTCAAGAACAGTTTCGGTATGTCCTAATTGATTCCATAGTTCTTCTGCCAGATGAGGAGTAAAAGGAGCAATCAGCTTCAAAAGAGTCTCCAAAACCTGTTTGTTTTTTGATTTTAAAGATGAAAGTTCATTTACACAAATCATAAATGCACTAATGGAGGTATTGTAGGAAAGATTCTCAATATCTTCAGTCACTTTTTTTATCAGTTTGTGTAAAGATTTCAGTTCTTCTTTTGAAGGTTCGCCGTCCAAAACAGCCATGTTTCCATCCCTGTCCATAAACAGATTCCATAGTTTCTTAATGAAACGGTGACAGCCGTCTATACCATTGGTATCCCAAGGTTTGGATTGTTCAAGCGGCCCTAGGAACATTTCGTAAAGTCTGAGAGTATCTGCTCCGTATTTCTCGATTATGGTATCGGGATTTACCACATTGAACATGGATTTGCTCATCTTTTCAACTGCCCATCCGCAAATGTATTTATCGTTTTCGAGTATGAATTCAGCACTATTATATTCAGGTCTCCACTTTTTGAAAGCTTCAGTATCCAAAATGTCATTACTTACAATGTTTACATCGACGTGTATGGGTGTAGTATCATATTGATTCTTTAATCCAAGCGAAACGAAAGTGTTTGTATCTTTTATTCTGTAAACGAAATTGCTTCGTCCTTGAATCATCCCTTGATTTATTAGCTTGCTGAAAGGTTCTTCAACTACACTGTGACCTATATCGTGCAGGTATTTGTTCCAAAACCTGGAATATATCAAGTGTCCGGTAGCATGCTCAGAACCTCCCATATAGAGATCGACGGATTTCCAGTAGTTGTCAGCCTCTTTTGAAACGAGAGAATCATTGTTTCTCGGATCCATGTATCTGAGATAGTAAGCTGAAGACCCTGCGAAACCCGGCATAGTGTTCAATTCGATAGGAAACACTGTCTTTCCGTCGATAAGACTTTTATCTACTACCGTTTTAGATTGTTCGTCGAAGGCCCATTTTGTAGCATGACCCAGCGGAGGCTCACCTGTTTCAGTCGGTTTATATTCCGAAACATCGGGTAACACCAAAGGAAGACAATTTTCGGGCAGCATATTCGGTATTCCATTCTTATAATATATAGGGAACGGCTCACCCCAATAACGCTGACGACTGAAAATGGCATCACGCAAACGATAGTTTACTTTTATTTTTCCAAGGTTATTGGCCTTGACATACTCTTTGGTTTTTGCAATTGCCTCTTTGACTGTAAGCCCGTTCAGAGAGAGTCCTCCCTGACGCATCTGTTCAGGACGCGGAGAGTTCATCATGATGCCCTCTTTTGCGTCGAAACTCTCTTCAGATACATCGCATCCTTCTATCAGTGGACGTATTTCAAGACCGAAATGACGTGCAAAAGCATAGTCACGACTGTCGTGAGCAGGAACAGCCATGATAGCACCTGTTCCGTAGCCGGCCAAAACATAGTCGCTTATCCAAATTG
>CAYOGG010000217.1:0-2294 GCA_964403455.1 uncultured Bacteroidaceae bacterium
TTAATTTAATGGATTGAATATTCTTAGCTAACTTCTTAAATGAGTATATTTAACAAACATTATAAGATAGTCAAGCAAAGAATTCAGTAATTAGCGATTATAATGATATAAACTTAAATATACATGATATGAAAAAGGTTATTTATTCACTTTTGGTGGGTTCTCTAATTGGGCTGACGATAGTTAGTTGCGAGAAAAAGAGTAATGATGATAAGCAAGGGGCGATTAGTGGACGATTGATTAGTAATACAACATGCAAGAGTGATTATAGATACTCTGCTCCGGTTGATGAGACCCCTGACAGTATTTCCTGTGTTGAGTACTCATTTGATAATGAAACACACAAACTGACACTGAAGCACATCAATGCAGGGTTTAACTGTTGTGCTGACAGCTTGTATTGCAAAATCGAATTAAAGGGTGATACGATTCTGGTTCGGGAATTTGAGAAGTCGGCTCAATGTGATTGTAATTGTTTGTATGATCTGGATATTGAAATAGATGGTGTTGACATGAAAAAATATCAGGTCAAATTTGTTGAACCTTATATCCGGGAACAAACTGAGATTGTATTTGGGATTGACTTGGCGAGAGTTATGGAAGGTTCATATAGTGTGATTAGAAAATCATACCCATGGGGCGTGAATAGTTTGTTTGAATAAAAAACGTTTGTCGGTGCTTTTGGTATAAAACGGATCTGAGATAGCTTGTTTATTTTTAGGTTGAGATTTTTCAAACGATAAAGATTATGGAACTTTGAGGATTTCTACTTATCTTTGCCCAATTTTTTATAGATAAGATTATGGCTAATATTATTAATGAAGTATCCAGAACGTTTAATGAATATCTGATTATACCGGGTTTAACAACAAAGTCACACACTGTTGATAAGATATGCTTGCAGACGCCTCTGGTAAGGTTCAAGAAGGGAGATACATCAAAGATAAATTTGAATATTCCTTTTGTGTCCGCCATTATGCAATCTGTTTCGGACAGTAAATTGGCCATTGCTCTTGCTAAAGAAGGTGGATTGTCCTTTATTTTCGGGTCGCAATCAATCGAAGATCAGGCGAGGATGGTTATGGAAGTAAAAAGGTATAAGGCCGGTTTTGTGGAGAGTAGGGCAAACATCACGCCGGATGATACACTTAAGGATATAATCGAGTTAAAGGAGAAGACGGGTTTTTCGACAGTTGGAGTGACGGATAACGGGAAATCTTCGGGCAAACTTCTTGGCATAGTGACCAGTCGTGATTACAGAATAGGCAGAGATAATCTCGATAAGAAGGTAAGAGAATTCATGACTCCGTTTGAGAACATGGTTACAGCCGAAGATGGTATTTCACTGAATGAAGCTAATGATATTATTTGGGATCATAAACTGAACACATTGCCTATTGTAGATAAGGATGGCAATTTAAAATATTTTGTTTTTCGCAAAGACTATGACAGCCATAAAAATAATCCTAACGAGATGTTGGATTCCAAGAAGCAGTTGCTTGTTGGGGCCGGAATAAATACACGTGACTATATGGAAAGGGTTCCTGCCCTTGTTGAGGCGGGAGTTGATGTGTTATGTATTGATTCCTCTGACGGATTTTCGGAATGGCAGAAAGAGACTATTGAGTACATAAAGGAAAGATATGGGAATAGTGTTCTTGTAGGAGCCGGGAATGTGGTTGACAAGGATGGATTTTTATATCTCACTCAGGCCGGAGCCGACTTTGTCAAGGTTGGTATCGGAGGCGGTTCTATCTGTATTACACGTGAGCAAAAAGGCATAGGACGTGGACAGGCTACATCATTAATTGATGTGGCTAATGCAAGAGATGCATATTTCAAGGAGACCGGCGAATATATTCCGATATGCTCGGATGGCGGTTTGGTTCAGGATTACCATATGACTCTGGCATTGGCTATGGGTGCCGATTTCTTAATGATGGGAAGATATTTCGCCCGTTTTGACGAAAGTCCTTCAAGAAAGCTGTTGGTTGGTGGAAACTATGTGAAAGAGTATTGGGGTGAAGGTTCGAACAGAGCCAGAAACTGGCAGAGGTATGACATGGGAGGAAGCAGCAAGCTAAAATTCGAAGAGGGTGTTGACAGTTATGTCCCTTATGCCGGTAAGCTTAAAAATAATCTGGATCAGACATTGGATAAGATTAAATCCACGATGTGCAGTTGCGGTGTATCAACAATAAAAGAGTTGCAGTCGGAAGCAAAAATCACCATGGTCTCGTCAACAAGCATAATAGAGGGTGGTGCCCATGATGTGATTGTAAAGGAAGTTGAGA
>CAYOGG010000218.1:0-2289 GCA_964403455.1 uncultured Bacteroidaceae bacterium
TTGGGAAGTGAGTGCGGAGCACATACATTTCCCTATATGGATATTCATAATGAGAGTGCGATAGTGGAACACGAAGCCACTACATCAAAGATATCGGAAGACCAGCTTTTTTATTGTAATCAGCGCGGAATTCCTATGGAAGAGGCCATTGGCCTCATTGTTAACGGATATGCGAAAGAGGTATTGAATAAGCTTCCAATGGAGTTTGCCGTTGAAGCACAAAGATTGCTTTCGTTATCGCTTGAAAATACTGTTGGATAAATTGGCAAAACTATGTTGAAGATAGACAATTTACATGCTACCATTAATGGTAATGAGATATTGAAGGGTATTAACCTTCAGGTCAATCCGGGTGAGATTCATGCTATCATGGGTCCCAATGGATCGGGAAAGAGTACTTTAAGTAATGTGTTGGTGGGACATCCCAATTATATCGTTACCGAGGGTTCTGTAATGTTTAGAGGTAAAAATCTTCTGGAGATGCCTGTTGAGATTCGCAGCCATGAAGGTCTTTTCATGTCTTTTCAGTATCCAGTTGAAATTCCCGGAGTAAGCATGACCAATTTTATGCGTACCGCAATCAATGAAAAACGAAAATATCAGGGGTTGCCTCCTATTCCCCCTTCGGATTTTCTGAAACTGATGAAGTCAAAACGTGACTTAGTGAAACTCGATGCCGGGTTTATGAA
Organism: uncultured Bacteroidaceae bacterium; assembly: GCA_964403455.1. Classification (GTDB taxonomy): domain Bacteria; phylum Bacteroidota; class Bacteroidia; order Bacteroidales; family Bacteroidaceae; genus Colenecus. The sequence goes on from CAYOGG010000218.1 coordinate 690, forward strand.
TCGTTCCGTCAATGAGGGATTCAGTGGCGGTGAAAAGAAACGTAATGAGATATTCCAGATGGCTATGTTGGAACCTTCTTTGAGTATTCTTGACGAAACAGATTCGGGATTGGACATAGATGCATTACGTATTGTAGCTGACGGTGTCAATAGATTGAAGACTCCGGAAACATCTGCCATAGTAATCACTCACTATCAACGTCTGCTGGATTATATAAAGCCTGATGTGGTACATGTGCTTTACAAAGGTAAAATAATTAAAACAGCCGGTCCTCAGTTGGCTCTTGAATTGGAGGGACGCGGTTATGATTGGTTAATTCGTGAATTTGAGGAGTCTGCAAAGTGATAGAAGATAGCTATATAGAGATCTTCCGTTCAAATAGGGAGATGATTGACGCCGGTTCATCGGCGGTAATGAATGGTGTACGTGATGCGGCGTTCGACTGCTTTGTGAGAAACGGGCTCCCTGACAAACGCCAGGAGCAGTATCTGCATACTGACGTTGCTGAATGGTTTGCTCCCAATTGGGGTATTAATCTGCACAGTGTCAATAATCCTATTCAAATTGCAGAATCGTTCCGTTGTAATGTTCCAAATCTTAGTACAAAACTATATTATTTGGCTAATGACCGTTTTGTTGAATCTGAGGTTTCAAAACGTACTCCAATATCGGATGGAGTTTTGGCCGGCAGCCTGCAAGAACTCTCGATTAAATATCCGGAACTGATAAAGAAATATTACAATCGCTTGGCTGATATGGACAGAAAAGGAATTGCTGCCTTGAATGCCATGTATGCTCAAGACGGTTTTATGCTATATGTGCCGGCAGATGTTCAATTAGACAAGCCTATTCAATTGGTTACGCTTTTACAGTCTACAGTGGACCAGTTGGTTAGCAGACGAATACTTATTGTGTTGGAGGATGGTGCCAGTGCGGGGGTATTGTTATGTGATCACGCCATGAATTCCCGTAAGTTTATGACAAGTCAGGTAATTGAGGCTTTTGTAGGTCATGATGCCTCATTGGAACTGTATGATTTGGAGGAGACTCATGTGGATAATAACCGTGTATGTGAGCTATTCCTGAGCCAGATGGAATCTAGTAAGGTTACTATAAACAATATTACTCTTCATAACGGCAATACAAGAAACTCCGTATATGTCAATCTATGTGGACGCGGAGCTGAACTCGATTTGGACGGTGTGGTGATAACCGATAAGAAGCAACATGTAGATAATCTTACATTTGTAGATCATCGTGCTGCCGATTGTATCAGTAACGAACTCTTCAAATATGTACTCAATGATGAGTCTGTCGGAGTTTTTGCCGGTAAGGTCTTGGTTCGTGAAGGTTCTCAACATACCATATCCGAACAGGTTAATCGTAATATATGTCTGACCCGACAGGCAAGGATGTATACCCAGCCTCAGTTGGAGATTTATGCAGATGACGTGAAGTGTAGCCACGGAGCCACGGTAGGACAGCTTGATGATAAAGCATTGTTTTATATGCAGCAACGCGGTATATCTGCCGATGAGGCACGTATGATGCTGATGTTGGCTTTTGTCAATCAGGTGATAGATCGTGTTAAAATAGATC
>CAYOGG010000219.1:0-2269 GCA_964403455.1 uncultured Bacteroidaceae bacterium
GATTCTACCTACTTTTGGTCTCATACTAACCACCGAAGATTTTTTTCGGATACAAAACTATTTCAAACAGATGAAAAAGAGTGCGTTATTGTCATTTGTTATGGCAGCGGGGATGTTGCCTGTCAGTGCGGGGTCTATTGGTATCGATGTGAATTCCAGGAAGATAGACGGCATAATAGATTCCAAACTTTACGGTCAGCTTTTTGAGCATATTTATTTCTCTGCCAACAATGGACTTTGGCAGGAGCTGCTATTCGAGCGTTCATTTGAGCCTGAGCAATTTCCGGGGATTGCGCCCAGAGACGGTTATTTCGACGGATGGTTTGTGGACGATGAAGGCACTATGCACTCTCCCACCCGCTATGAACAACCTATCAATGTGACTTCTGTCACGAGTCGTGATTATGAAATTTCGATGGATCTGAAATGGCGTGCATATAAGTTGGCTAACCACTCATGGAGCGGTGGATATAATGATATCCGTTTTGCCATCAAGAATCGTAAAGATGGAGAGCCTTATTTCTTTAGAATACACGACACCTACTATGAAGGTCGCGTCTCAAGAGAAGAATCCAAGACACCTACATTCTCAATAGAGACCAAACATGAAGCAGAGTCACAAGGATTCGGAGGTAGAAGCAGACGGAGTTCGTTATCTCCAATAGTCTCCGTTGATGCGACCAAAGGACAGATAGAAGAAGACGGTGCATGGCATAACCTCAAAATACGCTGTCAAGGCAGTAACGTAGAGGTATTTTGGGATGGCAAATCAGTCCTTAAAACTGATGAATTGGAATCAATGGATAAGAATGACATAGTATTTTGGGTAAATTATACAGAAGCCTACTATCGCAATATAAAAGTCAGTACCATCGGTTCCGAAGAAGTCCTGTTTGCCGGCATTCCCGATGATGTCAAACTACCATCTGTAGCTCAGCAATGGAATGCGTTCGGTAACGGTACATTCTCTCTTGTCAAAGGCGATGCTGTGAATATGAACTACTCACAGAAGATAGTATCTAAGAAGGAGATGTCAGGAGTTACACAAGGACCACAGAATGTGGTGAAGGGTGAAAAATATATCGGTTCTATATATGCCAAGGGTGACGGTAAGGGACGTCTCACTGTTGCTCTGAAGAATGGCGATACGTTTGTAGCTCAGCAGTCTCTTGGTAAGCCATCTAAGGAGTGGCAAAGATATGAGTTCACATTGGAGTCGGCGGAGTACTCGGGTGATGCGGATTTCGCTATCTGCGTGGAGGGTGGCACGGTTCAGGTGGACCAGGTGACAGCTACTACGGCTTCGGGTATTGAAATAGGCGGTTTCCGCCCGGACATTTACAATGCAGTCAAGGAACTTAGTCCTACCTGTCTGCGTTGGCCGGGAGGCGGATATGTGGCTCAGTATAATTGGAAATGGGGTATCGGACCTCAGGAGAAGCGTGTTCGCTGGCCTAACTGGATGTGGTTAGACTATGACCAGAATTCTTTCGGTACGGACGAGTTTATCCGGCTATGCCGTCAGATAAACTCTGAGCCGGTCATCGTAGTGAGTGTAGGATTTGAACGTCCTGATGCCGACAGCACTGAGATACTGCAGGATGCCTGCGACTGGCTGGCTTACTGTAATGAACCTGCTACAGGTAAATGGGGTTCGGTAAGAGCAGCCAACGGACATCCGGAACCTTACAATGTAAAGTATTGGGAGATTGACAATGAGATGTGGGAGATGGGTATTGTGAAGTACGAAGCTGCCGTTCGCCGTTTCTCAAAGGCCATGAGAGCCATCGATCCCGACATTAAGATCATCGCATGTGGCGGTTTCCGTGAAGACAATGACTTCATAAATAGGTCAGGAAACTATTTCGACTATCTGAGCCTCCATCACTATGAACAGGCAGGCGGATATGCTTCCGGACCGAAGAATCTGCAAAACCAATATCTGAAATATGCCGATGTGATAGCAAAATCACCAAACCCAAATATCAAGCTCTTCATCTCCGAATGGAATCTAAACAGCACCGATTGGAGGACAGGGCTTTTTGCGGGTGGTTTCCTAAATATGTGCGAGAAAACACCTATCGTAGAACTTGGAGCTGCCGCACTGTTCATTCGCCGTACAGATGCACCTGACTGGAACAATGCTTTCATCAATTTCGATTACAAGGATCTGTTTGTGGCTCCGAATTATCAAATAACAAATCTCTGGGAGAACAATTTCTCCAAATATCGTCTCTCCTATACCGGCGAAACCGGAGATCTTAATATA
>CAYOGG010000220.1:0-2262 GCA_964403455.1 uncultured Bacteroidaceae bacterium
CAGCTTGTTTTAGCATATATGTCTTCTGAAAACTTCCTGTTCCATAACCAAATACGGGGGCGTCTTCAATTGCATGTACACATATCCTCCAAATGCCAAGACGTGCATTTGCAGAAGAGGGTCTGTACATATACAAAAGGAATACTATTCCAGAGAACAAAAAAATCAATGAACCAATATGTATAATCCTTATTTGAACTCTCGAACGAAACTTTATAACAGCAAATGTTGTGAGAGATACTATAGTTGCCAAATATGCCGCGCGTGAATCAGCTAATAATAGACCATAAAGAAGGGCTGTTACAAATAGAACATCAAGCCATCTAATCTCAAATAGTACTTTTGAAATGCTGTTGATAATGATACCTATAAATGCTATTACTCCAATAAGAAGGATTATTTGATATTCCAAATCAAATATTGGTCTGCCGACCAAAATAGCCGAGCAGACCAATACTAAAAATGAGGTTTGAATGATTCTTTGTGTCATAAAAAAAACGACATCTCTTCAATGGAACAAACTGACATTAAGGAAGTACCGGACCGTTGCCAGACACCCAACTTGCAATTTTCAGTACATTGCCATTTTTGTAGATTCTGTATTTTGTCCGTCCTGCCAGTTTTGCAGAATTTATTTGAAGTAAGCCTGTTACAGGATCTATCAAATCTGTACCATCCGTTACAAAATCCATTGAAAAGGAGTCTGAATCGAAATCGGTTGGAGTGATAGCTGCAGCCGGGCCATCATATACAAGAGTTGCAACGTTTTTGCTGACAACAACAATAATCATTTCCCCCAGGATGTCGTCCAATGCTAAATAATCTCCGGCAAAAATCAATGCGTAACTGTTATTGTCCAAGTCAATCTTTTGGAAATAATCATCGTATGCATGATCACTGCTCAACCATATTGTTGAGAATAGACCATAAGTGCCGCGTCTTCCATAAAATAATCTGTTGTTGTGATCTCTAAGTTCAAATTGATAGTAGTCACCTGGGATATGTTCAGTTATACCCTTAGTACCAACAATCTTTACATAACATAAATATTGATTATTCTTGGAACTAACCGAAAATGTGTTAAGTAATTTTGCTGATTCAGCATTCCTACCAGGGAATGGCTTAGTGTCATATATTATATAATCATTACATGCAATTACACTTCCATTTTGCCATGAAAACAGATTCTGTTGTGCCATACAGGTGGTAACATATACAAGTGCAATAACGAATAAAGAAAAAAACCTTTTTTTCATAATAATAATAATTTATTTGTGATAATAAAACTTAATCTTATCTTTCCATTTACTTTGATTCGTAAAACCAGCGCTTAAATCTGTATCATCAGACCTTCTTCCTTTACCACAATCTATTGTATGTGGTGTATCAACAGTCCAATTTTTATTTTTAACCAGATTTCCATCAGGTGATGGGATAACAACCACTATATGGCCAGCTCCCATACTTCCATTCTTTATTATTCCTTGCGCTACACCCACAACGAAATATCCATCATCAGCCTTTGCCTGAACTTCAGTCAACCTACTATTTCAGTATGACAAGTCGAGCACATACGAGTTGCTTCGATTTCTACACAAGTGCATTGATCACACGGTTTCCAGCACATGGAACAAAAATACATAGAAAAATCTTCAGTACTACCTGATGATTTTGTTTTTATTGCAGTATGCCGTAGATTCAGGAACAGGTGTTGATGCTCATGCGTCTTGACTGAATCAGTTTTTTCACCTCTTTCCTTCGGTGAAAGAGGGTTTTGTCTGAAAATGAATTTGGTTGTTCCATTCTCAATGCATCTACCAGCTAGCATTGTTCCGTCCAAACGTGACGTTATAAAGTAACCGTTGTAATTCGATGATTCAAAATCGATGCCTAATCTCTTTACATCCTGCTCCTTCATATTACGCCCATATAGGTATGTACCTATTATGGCTGTTAAACCTTTGTTATTACTATTCTTACGTACAATCAATGTACTGTAAATCTGGTGATTATTGCCGTTGGCACGTCCATCATTAGAAAACATAGAAAAGGCTTGGCCTTTTTCTTGATGAATAGGAACATAAAGCACATATAAGTTATCTTCTTGCTTTATGTCATATCTGTTCCAATCTATGAAGAAATCTGTGGTAGGAGTGTTATCGGCTTTGCTACGATTTCCGGGACTGGATTCGCTATGATACGCCTTATCCATATTCAATAGAGACACTTCCACATTACTACTTTCCAGATACTGTTTTGCTT
>CAYOGG010000221.1:0-2238 GCA_964403455.1 uncultured Bacteroidaceae bacterium
AGAGTCTCGGGAAATATTTATATGCTATCGCTGGTTTTATCGGACAGCTATAATTAAAATATTATAGATTTTATATAATTGTATTTGCTCAGCCTGTAACTCATCCCTTCGCGACTTGTTTATCATTCCATGTATATCCACACTCCATACAAGTAAAAGAGCCATTCTTCAACTTTCGAGAGATGTGCTCGAAGCAATACAAGAAAGGGTATTTCTTCTATTTCTCTGTGATGTGAGGAAGTAGAGCCATTAACTCTACAACCTCTTTTTGAATTTTAGTGCAGAGTATCATATGGCAAAATCAAATAGTGATAATAATTACTGAGTATCATCCTTTGATTCAACCTTTGGCTTGTTGCGATTTATAATCTTCAGAAGTTCTTCCTCCTGATACTTGCGAATTGCGTCTTGAAGAGCCTGAACGTTCTCTTCTTCCGTAAGCTGAACTACGTGATTAACTGCTACCTGGCACTGAATTGATATTACCACTTTAATCTCAGTTTCATCAAAGAAATGACATGCGAGAGAGTAAATTTCTTCGTCTGCGAAGCCTTTGCAACAACTCATCTGAACGAAATTCAAATATATGTGATGCAATCGCCGATGTTCTTGTTAGAGTTAGTGTAACTCTTGACAAAGAGTAAATACCTTTGCACCTTAATAAAAAAGATAACACGATGCCCAAAGAAAAAAGAAAAATATGTAGGTCAACGAAATATAGAGGCATCTATAAAATTAATACTAACTCGTGTTCTGGCATTATATAAATTGCAATACAATATCGTACTGTATCATAATATATCAATAGTTCGTTAAATTTTATAATAAAAGCTTGATTTACAATGAGATATATTGAAAATAGTCATTAAAATAATTGGTTAAGTCGCTGATTATTAGTAACTTTAAGTACACCACTACATTAAAGTATACCGTGAAATCAAACGTCCTTAACCAATATATGTGTATCTGTAAAGATATTCTTTTAAGAAGTTCTACAAAGTTAAATAAAAGATTCCAAGAATTCATGATTGAAACACTTTTGCTGTACATAGTTATTCCAAAAAGAATCAATTTTCTTCAGTTAGGAAGATATTCTTCATCCTCAGAGCAACGCTTCAGACAAAATTACTCAAAGCACTTTGACTGGATGAGTTTCAATAGTGAACTCTCGAAAGATGTTCTTACCGGCAAGCGCAAGGCAATCGCCATAGATCCCAGCTTTATATCCAAAAGTGGGAAGAAGACACCATATATAGGACGGTTCTGGTCTGGATGCAATGGAAAGGCAATGCGTGGACTTGAAATATTAGGAGTAGGCTTGATTGATATAGATAACAAGTATTGTTTATCTCTATTTGCTGTTCAAACTCCAAGTCCTAAAGCCCTTCATGTTGCAGAATGGACATTGGTTGACTGGTATCTGTTCGCATTGGAAAAGAAAAAGGAAGCACTCCTAAAGTTGACATCATATGTAGTAGCAGATGCGTGGTTCGCAAAGCAAGCTTTCTATAAAGGTCTCAATGAGATGGGATTCCATCTCGTCTCAAGATTCCGTGATGATGCATACCTTATGTACCCGACAAAAGAACAAAGGACCGGGAAAAAAGGAAGGCCTAAGAAATTTGATGGGAAGGTGGACTTATCAAATCTTGATTATTCCAGATTTGAGAAATTAGATATACAGCAAGACGGCAATTGCTATACAGCCATACTATTTTCTAAATCCTTAAATGCTACAGTCAGAGTCGTAATATGGCAATCAGCAGACAAGAAGTCTCATAAAATATATTTCACCACTGATCTGAATATGTCAGGTAAGGATGTTATTGAGACATACAGAACAAGGTTTCAGATTGAGTTTAATTATCGAGATGCAAAACAGCATGCTGGACTTTGTAATTCTCAAAGTAGGAATCTCGATAGATTGGATTTCAATTTCAATGCCTCTCTTACATCAATTAATCTGGCTAAGGCATATGCAATGAAAATAGGAAAACCCTTTTCAATGGTATCAATTAAAACAATGATGCACAACGCATTTCTGTTAGAAAGATTTATTGCAGTGTCTGGTATTAGACCGAACCGTAATTTAAATGACAGACTTTTCAAAGAACTCATTGAGTTTGCGGTGATTGCCGCATAGCCCATATTATTGATTTATTTAATTTAATAACGAAGTATTGTTATTACACTTATCTGTTCACCTATTTCATCTCAGATAAGAGGTAATGAGATTAG
>CAYOGG010000222.1:0-2215 GCA_964403455.1 uncultured Bacteroidaceae bacterium
AAATCCTGACGATGCGGTAGTTCCGGATTTTTAGGATACATCCTATAACAGACCTTAAAAGTACCGGATTCATCATTAACATTGGTACATTCAAAGGTATAAAGATTACCTTCTCGTTTTACAAGGTCCAATGGTTTGACACTTTCAATAACATCTTTACCATCAACACTCTTAACTATCACCAATTCCAGACCTATTGCATCTTCCAAACCTTTCTCGTCAATCACATACTGTATCGTATAAGCTTTACCGCTTTGGAATACCCCTTGTATTACACTATCACTTTTATTTGACGAAACCACTTCTATTGAGTCCCAATGTTTTGCAACAACTTCCTTCCATTGAGCTATTTCCTTTGCCTTTGCAAATCCATCCGCCTGAAGTGATTTGAATCTCTCTGCCATACGGTTATAAAACTTGTCATAATAATCATCCAACTGACGCTTCATAGTGAAATGAGGTGCCACCTTAGCCATTGAGTTCTTCATAACCCGAACCCAATCTTCCGAATATCCCTCTTTACCTATATTATAATATGTTGGAACTATATCGTTCTCAAGAATACTGTAAATAGTAGCAGCATCTAACTGATCTTGATAATTTTGATTCTGATATGTACGTTTGTCTGTCAAAGCCCAACCGGCTCCTTCTCGATATCCTTCATACCACCATCCATCAAGAACGGAGAAATTAACTACTCCATTCATCAATGCCTTTTCACCGGATGTCCCGGAAGCTTCTAAAGGACGAGTTGGTGTATTTAGCCAGATATCGACACCCGATACCAATCTACGAGCCAAATGCATATCATAATTTTCTAGAAATATTATCTTACCTAAGAACTCCGGACGGCGTGAAATATCAATAATCCTTTTGATAAGGCCTTGTCCTGCACCATCATACGGGTGTGCCTTACCCGTAAACAGGAACTGAACAGGATAATCAGGATTATTAACTATTCTAGATAGTCTTTCCAAGTCGGTAAATAACAAATGAGCACGCTTATAAGTAGCAAAACGACGCCCGAAACCGATAATGAGAGCATTGGGATTTATTTTATGCATCAAATCCACTATTATTGAAGGATCTCCTTGGTTCTTAAACCATGTATCGCGAAAAGAAAGGCGAATATAGTCAACCAACTTCTTTTTCAGTTGATAATGCAAATTCCAGACATCTACGTCAGGTACATCATAAATCGCTTCCCAAATTTTATCGTTTGATTGATCATTAAGGAATCTCTTATCAAATTCTTTTGAGTATAAATTCATCCATTCAGAAGCAGCCCAAGAAGGAAGATGTACGCCATTTGTAACATAACCTACATGGCTCTCCTCGGGATAATATCCTTTCCAAATACCGGAGAACATCTCTTTTGACACTTGACCATGTAACCAACTTACACCATTTACCTCTTGACAAGTATTGCATGCAAACGTTGACATACAGAAACGCTCCCCTGAATCACCGGGATTAGTACGCCCCATATCCATTAACTCTGTCCAAGTAATACCCAACTGCTGAGCATAACCACTCATATACTTACCAAACAAGCTTTCCTCAAAATAATCATGACCTGCAGGAACCGGAGTATGAACGGTATAAAGTGCTGAAGCACGAACCATTTCCATAGCTTGATTGAATGTAAGTCCATTTTGAATATATTCCGTCAAACGATATAGATTACACAAGGCTGCATGACCTTCATTACAGTGATAAAGCTCTTTTTTTATATTAAGAGCCCTTAGTGTAAGCATACCACCTATTCCAAGAAGGATCTCCTGTTTTAAGCGATTCTCCCAATCTCCTCCATACAATTTTGACGTAATAGGTCTATCAAACTCACTATTCATCTCATTATCGGTATCCATAAGATAAAGTGATACTCTACCAACATTTACCCGCCAAATTGATGCATAAACCGTATAATTAATATATGGAACACCAACTGTCAGCGGTTGTCCATTGGAATCCAGTACTCTTTCGATGGGCAAAGTTGAAAAATCCTGCGGTTCATAATTGGCTATCTGTTGACCATCCATTGATAGACTCTGTGTAAAGTAACCGTTTCTATAAAGAAAACCTATTCCACACATATCTACATTACTATCGGAAGCTTCTTTTAGATAGTCTCCTGCCAATACACCTAAGCCTCCTGAGTATATCTTCAAAACATGGGTAAGACCATATTCCATACAGAAATATGCAACTGAAG
>CAYOGG010000223.1:0-2198 GCA_964403455.1 uncultured Bacteroidaceae bacterium
GGTTGACGACGGAAACGGGAATGTAGAAGACCAAAATTTTATGGCGAATTATGACCATCTACCACTGTTCAAGTCGGCATTTACATTGTGTTTGGAGATGTACAAGATCACAAAAAATTTTGGCAGAGAATACAAATATACATTAGGTGAGAGGATAAAAGAGAAGTCTCATGTCATGCTCGACATAATAATCGAGACAAATTCTCTAGACAATGTCAGGAAAGTGAACAGTCTGAGGAAATTATTATTAGAAACAGAAAAGCTAAAAATGTGCTTGAGGATTTCCTGTCATTTGAAACTAATATCTCCAAAAGCACTTGGCAAGTCCGCAGAAAATATTGAAGAGATCTGCAAGCAGTCCTACGGTTGGATGAATTATGCTAGTAAAGTAGTGAAATAATGTTACACTTCTAGTGCCAGAGTTTCTGAAAGCTATTGCTTCAGAAAGAGGGCACTGAGATAACAGCTTTCATCTCCACATGAGATAATTTATATGTTTATCTCACGGGGAATATTCGAGACACGAGTGTCCTAGTCTCCGGACTAACCCGCTCAAAGAACACGCTAAGAATGAAAGCATCATTTTGGGAGTGGCTTTCCGAGCAGAACAACAACAACAATGCCAGGATTGCCGGCAATAACGCTTGCTCCAACATCAATAACAATAATGTGAATAATAGCAACCGTTTCCGTGCGGTCTTCCGCCATAGTTGTCTCAAGGATACGCCTCTAGCCATTTTGGTCTTCAGGCGTTTTTCTTTGGAGGAAACACGCTTTTATTGATTACATAATGTTCCCCAGTGTCTGACTTTTGGATAAACTCTTTTAATTTTTCAAAGTGTTTTTCATAAAGCGTCTTTTTGAGGTTACCACAATTCGCGTATTTGAAATGTCCCCAATAGGAATTGATGACACAAAGGGCTCTCCGTACAATTGTCTCTGTTTGCTCAGTATTTTTCGCATCTAGTAGGGCCATGTTTATGCGCTTTAGCTTCATCTTGATATTACCAACGACTCTTCTCCTGGAAAATGTATATTCGGGGTGGGTTATATATCCAAGTGCGTTCAATCCGTCTTTGGCTTTCTTCAGAATTGTTTTTTGCGGATGAAGTTCAAGGTGTAGTTTATTTCGTAAAAATGAATCAAATTTATTAATGGCTTTAAGAAGAAATTCGCGATTATCGTGTAGTACGACGATATCATCCATGTAGCGGAAATAATAATGGCATTTCATCGCTCGTTTTGCGTATTGATCTAGTTCGTTCAGATAAACATTGGCAAAAAACTGCGAGGTATAGTTGCCGATGGGCAGTCCTACGTGATTTGGCGCGCCGAAGAGTGATTTGTGTTTGGGTACGTGACGGAGAATTTTTGCGTCTCCTTTGATAATATAGTTCGTTCTCGGATCATGAAATACTATTAGCCGTGTCAGATACAATAAGTCAGGATTTTTCATTCTTTTTGTTAGTATTGAAAAGAGGATATTTCTGTCGATATTAGTGAAAAATCCCTTTACATCGACATGCAGGAAATATACATTTGGATTATTAGATATCACTTTCTTTATCATAGCGATGGCTCGGTGGGCACCTTTCGATGTCCTGCAAGCATAGGAGTCACTAATGAAAATTTTTTCCCATCGTGGTTCGATCCTCGATATCAATAGATGATGAAGTATCCTATCTCTGAAATCAGCGGCCCAGACTTCTCGAAGTTTTGGATCTGTCACTGCGAAGCATGAGAATGGCCACGGTATATAGGTCCTAGATTTCAGCTGTTTTGACATATTCAGTAGGTTTGTCTCCAGTTGCTTTTCAAATTTGATTGCTGAAAGCTTGTTTACCTTGCCCTTGAGACAGGATCGGTAGGCGTGATAGAGGTTGGTAAAAGTGAATAATTCACTCAAATTTATTCTACGCACGGATATATTTATATGAGTGTTCAAATTGAAATCTAATTTATGTATCCTAGAGTACCACACTTATCGACTGTATTCCTGTTTAATTAATACTTGTAACTCCAATCTATCACAACTGTCACCCCATAAGGTTAACTGTACAAGCATAGAAAACTTTGTTGATGTGTAATATAATGTATGTAAATGGAAACTTATCGAAAAAGTGTCATAGGTCAATGTTGGTTCTTGGTTTTAGCGATATACCTTTCTTTTTCAATATCTACTGCTGGACCAGTATTTG
>CAYOGG010000224.1:0-2181 GCA_964403455.1 uncultured Bacteroidaceae bacterium
GTAGCATTTTCATTTTTAGCTGCATTTCTATATACATCTAATTGTTTCTTATTCATTTCAGCATCATAATATTTTAATTCAAGTTCAGCTCTATCTGAATCAATAAATCCAATTAATGTATTGCAATCCACTCCTAGAATCTTGTTTGGAACTATTATATCAGGGCTATACGATGAATTTGGATAATAAAACCATTGACTACTCTTTTTTTTGTACAAATAAATAGAAAAATCAAAAAGAGAAAGAATCAAATAGTCTTGAGTATCATAATATGTCAACAATCCTTTTGCTAATAATTCTTCATCATTCATTTTAATCATCTTCAATTCCATATCACTATATGATGGCAAAAAGCTTAATGAATATACGATCGAAGTTTTAGAATCCGTGATAGCATACAAAAGATTGTCAAGAGAACGAATTTTATACATTGTCTCGTTAGACAGTGCCGAAAAATGGTTCAGTTTGTTAATATTAAAACCTTCCGTATTGATATCTCTTTTTTCAAACAAAGGTTTTATACTCCCATCAGTATGAATCGTAAAATAATCGTCAGATGCTTTTGGAGTTAATAAACATTGCAAAATAAGATCCCCATTCTTTAGGACAAAAATATCTTGTCCTCCTCCTTTATAATCATCTTGAATATTTTGACTCTTAATAAATCTCCCATCATATCCATACCTTAATAGCTTTTTTCTCCACATATCAAAGATTACTATTTCTTTTCTATACTTATCAACAGTCCATGCCCTACATCCCTGATATTCATTAGAAGCACGGCCTAATCTACCAATTCTACAAATAAACTTACCTCTTTTATTAAATGCATAAATTGACTGTTCAGAATCGTCACTGCTAGGATTTGGAATATGAGAAACAAATATTAAACTATCATCACAACATACCTTTTTAATCACCCCCGTAAGGCAGTCTATTGATGAATCATCCAAATATACCGCATCCCAACTATTAACAACATCTGCTAAATAGAAACTATCAATAACTTCACAATCCTCTTTTTGTACTTCACAAATATTATTTCTTGTTTCACATGACCATAAAAGAAGATTTATTACAATAAATATTAATGAATTAATTCTCATAATATAAAGAAAATACTAAATAATTGGTTATATACAAAGGAAATCATATTCTCTATATTAACCAAGGAAACTACATAAGATTTTGATACATTAAAGAAAACTACAATTAAACAAAAGTCCACAGAAATCAATATCTTCGCATAATGAATTCAAACTTCATCAAAATGAAAAGTATTAGAATTGTCAGTGTATTATTATCAGTATTATTTATGGCATCAGCCTGCTCAACAAATCAAAAGAAAGACGCCGTTATCGGTCGTAACGAAATAACTGTAACAGACGGAAAACTTACCCCTGAGGTATTGTGGGCCATGGGACGCATAGGGACTGTAGCCACTTCCGCCGACGGAAAAAAGATAGCATATCAAGTAACCTATTACTCGGTGGAACAGAACAAAAGCCGCACAGTGATATATACTATGAATGCAGACGGTTCTGACCTGAAACAGATTACCGGAAAGAGATATAGTGATAACAGTCCCACATTCATGAAAGACGGACGCATTGCTTTTCTCAGCAATCGTTCCGGCAGTTCTCAGATATGGATATCGGATACCAACGGACGCCATCGTAAACAGTTGTCACATACCGCCAAAGATATTGACGGCTTTCTATTTTCTCCCGATGAAAAACAGGTTCTTTTAGTAATCGGTGTTCCAAACCCGTTAGTTAAACAGCAACAATATGAAGACCTACCAAAAGCAACCGGGATGATAGCCGATGATCTAATGTACCGTCATTGGGACAGCTGGACAACTACTCTGCCTCACCCTTTCATAGCAGAATATGACGGGAACCGCATATCGGAAACCGCGAGAGACATACTCGAAGGCAAGCCTTTTGAAAGTCCCATGTTACCATTCGGAGGCATAGAGCAACTTGCCTGGTCACCGGATTCAAAAGGAGTGGCATTCACTTGTCGTATGAAACAAGGTACTGAATATGCCAAAAGCACGGATTCAGACATATACTATTATCTGGCAGATAACGGCAATACCGAGAATCTCTGTAAAGTATCTGGTGACTCAGACCTGAATATGGGTTATGACATCAATCCGCAATTTTCACCTGACGG
>CAYOGG010000225.1:0-2171 GCA_964403455.1 uncultured Bacteroidaceae bacterium
TGGTCCGGTGCATTGGATGAGCGTATTGCTTTGACGATTGCACAAGAACCGGGCGGCGGTGGTGCTGCTGCATGGCGTGTATCGGAAAAGTTAGGTAAGGTGGAAAATCTGGGTAGTACCGATAGTCATTGGTTTAAGGAATCAATGTGGAATTTTAAGGAAGCTAAAACGGCAAATCTGCCTACGGATCATCATGAACTTTGCGCTTTAATTTGTCCGCGTGCACTACTCGTATTAGGTAATACCGATTATGAATGGCTGGCCGATGAAGCAGGTTATGTTTCATGTGTGGCAGCTCGTGAGGTTTGGAAGAAGTTCGGTATAGAAGATCGTATGAGCTATTCTATTCAGGGTGGTCATGGTCACTGCCAGCTACCAAAAAGTCAATATCCTGAAGTTCAAGCTTTTGTAGAAAAGTTCTTGCTTGATAAAGATGCTGATACTGATCCTCGTCACATTGACCAAAAGATCAAGGATAATATGAAAAAGTACAACATTACTGCCGAAGAGTTTATTCCTTGGGTCAAGACTGTAAGCGGACTGGCAAAAGACTAATTTGATATAGCTTTGGCTTTCAGATGTATTACCTTTGTAATCATTGTTTTAATAACGGTGATTACAAGGGTATTATTTTGAAAAAAGCCTTTATCTAACAATCTCCACGCCATATTCTGAACATAGTTGATAAGTTAAGCATTTTTCAAAAGAAATTGAGAGATTCTTGTCGAATACAAGAAAAGATGTATCTTTGGACGGATTTTCAGTTAAACTTAAAATTTGTCCAACATATGAATAACAATTTTATATATAGAGAATTAGCAGATGAAATAAAACGTCTGATTCCTCATTTTCAGGTTATAACTATAACCGGACCACGTCAAAGCGGCAAAACCACGCTGAGTAAGGAACTGTTTTCTGATTATGTCTATATAAATTTGGAAGATGCCTCATTGCGTGAACAGATCCAACGAGATATAAAAGGCTTTTTTAGTCAGTACCCCAAGAAACTGATAATAGATGAGGCACACCATTATCCCGGATTGTTTTCATATATACAGGTCATGGTGGATGCAGATCCGGAAAGATCCTTTATCCTTACCGGAAGTAGTAACTTTTCCTTGTTGGAGAAAATTACCCAGTCCTTGGCAGGGAGAACTGCAATTATTACTTTGCTACCGTTATCTCTTCATGAACTCGGTCAGGAAAGGATAAAAGCCATTTCAGCAGAGACGTTGATTTTGAACGGAGGATATCCGGCTATATGGGCTAAAGATATTCCTCGTGATGCATTATACAAAAACTATTATACCACATATATAGAAAGAGATGTCAGACAAATCATCAACATAAAGGATATGAGTCTGTTCCAGACTTTCATTCGCCTATGCGCCGGAAGAATCGGTACGGAGTTCAACGCTTCTTCATTAGCAGGGGAAGTTGGTGTTTCTGTCAACACTATCAATTCTTGGGTCAGTACATTGGCTGCCTCATACGTTGTCTATATGTTGCCTCCATATTTTGCCAATATCGGTAAGCGTTTGGTAAAAGCAAGTAAAGTCTACTTCTATGATACGGGACTTGCTGCCTACCTGCTCGGGATAGAAGACGAGAAACAGTTGGCAACCCATCCAGTCAAAGGTGCGCTTTTTGAAAATATGGTTGTTAATGAGGCTATGAAAAACAGACTCAATAAGGGAAAAGATCCCAATTTGTATTTCTATAGGGATAAAAGCCAGAAGGAGGTTGATTTGCTGCATACCCGTGCGAACGACATTTATGCCTACGAAATCAAGTCTGCCCAAAGTTTTCACAAAGACTTTTTCAAAGGAATAGACTATCTTAAAGGTATATTCGGGGACAGATTGACCCGTACGGCTGTTATTTTCGATGGAGAGGACGAATTACATACGGAAAATGACGGAGTCTATAATTTCCGAAATTTTAATCTATGGGATAGAGAATATTGAAGGCTTACTTTTATTTCATGGACTCCATCAACTCGAAGAAGTATTGTGGATCGCGGAGGCTGTACAGTTTGTACCATGCTGCGAGGGTGGACTCTTTCATCACTCCTATTCTTTTTAGAATCTCGTGGGTGAATTCGAGTGGGGCCATGCCGGAAGCGGTAATTAGATTGCCGTCACAAATTGCAGGAGTGTCAATATAGTTGG
>CAYOGG010000226.1:0-2168 GCA_964403455.1 uncultured Bacteroidaceae bacterium
CCAGACAGATGGGAGCTCAGAAAAAGCAGTTTATCAAGAAGCATATCGAGTATCATGACGTATTTCATGATCCAAATGAAGATATCCGTTTGAACAAATATCTGGCAAATGCAGGAGTCTGCTCACGTCGTGAAGCTGATGATTTCATAAAAGCAGGTGTGGTTAAAGTTAACGGTCAGACAGTTACCGAGCTTGGAACAAAAGTAAAAAGAGGTGACAACGTACTATTTCATGATCAATTGGTCAGCATCGAACGCAAGATTTACATATTGCTCAATAAACCTAAAGATTGTGTTACAACAGTCGATGATCCTCAGGAGCGTAAGACGGTTATGGATTATATAAAAGGGGCTTGTAAAGAGCGTGTATATCCTGTAGGCCGTCTTGATAGAAATACAACCGGTGTACTCCTTTTGACCAACGACGGTGAAATGGCCACCAGACTTACTCATCCGAAATTCTTGAAGAAGAAGATATATCATGTACGTCTTGACAGAAATGTTTCTGCTGAGGATATGCAGAAGTTGCTCGATGGAGTGAATATAGGTGATGGAGATGATGTACGTGCAGACGATGTAAGTTATGTTAATGAGGACAAGGGTCAGGTAGGAGTTGAGATTCATTCAGGCCGTAACCGTGTGGTTAGACGTATGTTTGACGCATTGGGTTATCGCGTAACAAAACTCGACCGTGTTCAGTTTGCAGGTCTTACAAAGAAAAAACTGCGTCGCGGTGACTGGCGTTATTTGACTGATAAGGAAGTAAGTATGCTCCGTATGGGTGCATTTGAATAAGAATATAAATCTTGGATTCATTATGAAAAGAGTAAAGTTGGTAGATATGCTGAGGCGTACCGATTTCGGTACTGAAGTTGAAGCTAAGGGATGGGTAAAAACTCGCCGAAGCAGTAAGTCGGTCAGTTTTATTGCGCTGAACGATGGCTCTACCATTAAGAATATTCAGGTGGTTGTCGATTTGGAGAAAATCAGCGAAGAATCTCTTAAACAGATCACTACCGGAGCTTGTATAAGTGTAAAAGGTATATTAGTAGAGAGTATCGGTTCGGGTCAGGCTGTGGAAATCCATGCTACCGAGGTGAATTTACTAGGTGCTTGTCCTGCTGATTATCCGATGCAGAAAAAAGGACAATCTTTTGAATATATGCGTCAGTATGCACATCTGCGCCTACGTACGAATACATTCGGTGCTGTTTTTCGCATACGTCATAACATGGCATTCGCTATTCATAAATTCTTTCATGATAGAGGATTTTATTATTTTCACACACCGATTGTTACTGCATCGGACTGTGAGGGTGCCGGACAGATGTTCCAGGTTACCACTCTTGATTTGGGCAGAGTGGAGAAGAATTCTGAAGGAGGTATCAATTATGAGCCGGATTTCTTCGGTAAACCGGCCAGTTTGACCGTCTCAGGTCAGTTGGAGGGCGAACTTGGAGCAACTGCATTAGGATCAATTTATACCTTCGGTCCTACTTTCAGAGCGGAAAATTCAAATACTCCGCGTCATTTGGCCGAGTTCTGGATGATAGAACCGGAAGTGGCCTTTAATGACATCAATGACAACATGGATTTGGCTGAAGAGTTTATCAAGTATTGTGTTCAGTGGGCTCTCGATAACTGTAAGGATGATCTGGAGTTCTTGAACAGCATGATAGATAAAGAGCTTATTGCTCGTCTGCAGTCCGTGGTTAATACCGATTTTAAGAGACTTGAATATACCGAAGGAATAAGAATCTTAGAAAAGGCTGTTGCTGATGGACAGAAGTTTGAATATCCTGTATATTGGGGTGTTGATTTGGCTTCCGAACACGAACGTTATTTGGTGGAGAATCATTTTAAATGTCCCGTTATATTGACCGGTTATCCAAAGGAGATCAAGGCTTTCTATATGAAGCAAAACGAAGACGGCAAGACTGTTCGTGCCATGGATGTTCTATTCCCGAAGATAGGAGAGATTATAGGCGGTTCTGAGCGTGAAGAGAATTATGACATTCTACAAAAGCGTATTGAAGAAATGAACATTCCTATGAAGGATATGTGGTGGTATTTGGATACTCGCAAATTCGGAAGCTGTCCTCACAGCGGTTTCGGTTTAGGTTTTGAAAGACTGTTACTGTTTGTGACCGGTATGCAAAACATCCGTGA
>CAYOGG010000227.1:0-2153 GCA_964403455.1 uncultured Bacteroidaceae bacterium
ATTAGTAATATGTGACTTATCTATGTCATAATACCACCTTTATATAATAAAAGAAGGCGTTTCTCGTTATTCCTAATGATGTTTCAAAGGAAACTAACTACATTTTTGGTTCTATTGGGCTTCTCCGTTGTCGGAAGAGCTCAGTATGATACGCACTTCACCCATTACTGGGCTGTTGAGAATCTGTATAACCCTGCAGCAATGAACAGAAATGATAAAATGAACATTGTAGGGTCATATGCCATGCAATTGGCCGGGTATACGCGTGCTCCCAATACTATGTATTTCGGGGCGAATACGGTTCTTCCTTATGGGGGCGGCAGACATTCGGGAGGCGCAGGATTATTAAACGAGTCAATCGGCCTATTTAAACACAAACGTATCATGCTGAATTATGCATTCAAGTTTCCCTTGAAAAACGGCTGGATAAATGCGGGAACCGGCTTGGGGGTGATAGGTGAGTCTTTTGAATCGGGCGATATGGAGACTACGGATCCGAATCCGAATGATCCGGCATTTCCGAAAGGTAACGAAAACGGTACTATAGCTGATATAAGTGCCGGGGTGCTTTACGTAAGGAAAAACTTATATCTCGGAGCATCGGCACAGCACCTGAATTCTCCTACAGTTATATATGGAAAAGACAATGGTAAATTGGCTGAACTTGAGATATCACCTTCGATATATTTTGGAGGGGGATGCAATATACAGCTCACAAATCCGTTATTATCGGTACAACCATGCTTTCAAGTGATGTCCGACCTGGATTTTTGGAGAACTGACGTGACGGTGAGAACAAAATACGAATATGAATCGACCATGTTTTACGGAGGTCTGACTTATTCGCCGGGAGTATCAGTGACGGTGTTGGTGGGAGGAAAGATAAGAAAGGTGTTGGTGGGCTATGCCTACGAGATTTTCACGGATAACGTGGGCTATCAAAATGGTAGCCATGATTTGATAATCAGTTACTCTATGGATGTGGATTTCTTTAAGAAGGGAAAGAATGTTCATAAGAGCGTAAGATATTTATAATATGAGTGATAAACTAATGAAATCAAAAAGTCTGATTGTTTTAGGATCAATATTTGTTTTGCTGATTCAGAGTGCATGTACCAGCGGCAGCTCTTCAATGGTGATTGGCGGAGAGGTAACGGGAGTACGCGGAACGGCTCAGCGTGAACCGGTTCCTTTTGGCATGGTTTTGGTAAAACGCGGTTCTTTAGCTTTGGGAGAAGAGAGTAAAGACTCTCTGTGGGGTGCCTCTGTGCCTGTAAAGGATGTTTCAGTAGAATCTTTTTGGATGGATGAAAAGGAGGTTTCAAATGCCAAATATCTCCAATTCGTTAATTGGGTACGTGATTCGATAATACGCACGCGTTTGGCTGATCCTGCATACGGTGGAGATGAGTCTTTCATGATAACTGAAGATAAGTTCGGAGAACCTGTTACTCCACACTTGAACTGGGCAAAACCTATTCCCTGGACTAAGCCTAATGAAGATCAGGCACGTGCCATTGAGAGTATCTATTATAGGCATCCTTTCACGGGAGAGAAGATGTTGGATGTTAAGCAGCTGAACTACAGATATGAGATATACGATTATACTCAGGCTGCATTACGCAAAAACAGGCTGGATCCGAAAGAGAGAAACAGAAATACCGATCGAAAAGTTGATGCGAGTGAGATTGTGATGATTTCAAAGGATACCGCATACATCAACGATGAGGGACAGATTATTAATGAAACGATAAATAGACCGCTATCCGGAATATTCGATTTCGTGAATACTTATATTGTGAATATATATCCGGATACAACATGCTGGGTAAACGATTTCCCAAATGCTAATAACGAGACTTATATGCGGTTGTATTTTACCCATCCGAATTACAGTGATTACCCTGTTGTCGGTGTAAGCTGGGAACAGGCTAATGCTTTCTGTGCATGGCGTACCAACTATCTGTTGGCAGGATTGGGAGCTCAAGCAAAATTTGTTCAACGTTACCGTCTACCGACAGAGGCAGAGTGGGAATTTGCAGCACGTGGACGTGAAGGTAACAAATACCCGTGGAAAGTGGAGGGTGCAAAAGATGAGAATGGGTGTTTCTATGCCAATTTCAAACCCGAACGCGGAAACTATACTAAAGACG
>CAYOGG010000228.1:0-2128 GCA_964403455.1 uncultured Bacteroidaceae bacterium
TGCGATTTCTGGTACTCCTAATAATTCATCTACTGACTGCAATTTGATTTTTCCTGATACTCTACCTGCCATATTATTGTGCCTCCTTCAATACTTCTTTTGTTAATGCCATATATGCAAATGCTGCTTTCCCTTTTGGATCATATGAATAAATGCTACTACCTTCCACACTTACTTCAGAAGCTCTTACTGACATAGGAATTTCTGTTGAAAACACTTTGATATTTGCTGAATAGGTATCATATACCATCAGAGAGATATCCCTGGCATAATTTGTGCGATTATCTACCATAGTAAGAAGAATACCC
Source organism: uncultured Bacteroidaceae bacterium (assembly GCA_964403455.1). Lineage (GTDB taxonomy): Bacteria > Bacteroidota > Bacteroidia > Bacteroidales > Bacteroidaceae > Colenecus. The sequence goes on from CAYOGG010000228.1 coordinate 309, forward strand.
TCAATCTGTAGTTTGGGATTAAGCTGTTTCTTTACTCTACTGATTGTTTTAATTAACTGCTGTAATCCTTTTACTGGTAAATATGCTGCCTGTACTGGAATCAACACGGAATCTGCACAAGCTAGTGCATTAATTGTCATCATTCCAAGCGATGGCATGCAGTCAATTATGATATAGTCATAGAATTGCTTTATCTGCTCTACAATTGCTTTCAAAATTAGTTCCCTACTCATTACGTTTACCAAAGATACTTCGATTGCTGATAATTCTATATTTGCAGGTATCAAATCTACACCTTCCTTATGATGTAGAATTGTTTTATCAACTTTTAACTGCTCATCGTTTACAATATTCATCATCATGGTTGCTAATGAAAATTCTAATTCATCTGGTTCCTGGTATCCTAAACTGATTGTTAAACTTCCCTGTGGATCTGCATCAATAAGCAATACTTTCTTTCCTGTCTGCGCTAAACCAATTCCTAAATTTACACAAGACACGGTTTTTCCGACTCCACCTTTTTGATTTGATGTTGCAATTACCTTACACATAGTCATGTCCTCCTATTTTTCCCAATTGTTTTTCATCCATAGTTTCAATATTTCTAATATTTCTCTTTTCATCTGCTCTGCTGAATAACTAGATGGAAAGAATCTGTATAGCTGTTCATTCTTAAATACCACTCGATCTATTTCTTTCTGCTTTATTTCACTAAGAATATCCTGCATTCCTTCAAATGTTAGCGTACCTTCTGTACTCATTTTTCTCATTCTCTGTGCCTGTGATAAAGATGGTGTACATTGCGCATAATCCATAGCTTCAAGTATCTTTTCCTGTTCTTTCTTTTTCAAATACGATAATTGGACCGCAGGCGTAAAACCCATCGTACCATCATCTACTTTTTCTAGTATCTCTGGTATCAGATCAGTCATCTTGATATATCTTTGTACCTGTTTTGGACTATCTCCAGATTCCTTACCAATAATATCTATACTCTTTTTTCCAAAATTGTGGTCAATCTGGCCACATTTTCTCCTTCCTGTTTTTCTTTTGATTACGTCATACTTCATTTTGTAAGCAAATGCTTTTTCACTTGGATTGATCCGTTCTCTTTGCAAATTAGAATCAATCATAGAAATAACTGCTTCATCATCTTTAAGTGCTCTGATAATCACTGGTACTTTGCGATAACCTAATTGTTCCGCGGCATATCTCCGTCTGTGTCCAGAAATAATCTCGTACACTCCATCTGGTCTAGGTCGTACAATCAAAGGATTTAAAATACCAAAACTTTTGATACTGTCTTGTAGCTCAATCATTTGACTATCAGCGTGAACCTTAAATGGATGGTTTTCAAAAGTTCTTAAACGTTCCAATTCCATTTCAATTACTTTTTCGTCTGCATCACATACTTCTGTTTTTTCTGCAACAGCCATTAGTCCTTCCTTTCCCTGAACGAGAAAAAGCCCATCCAGAATAGATAAATTATTTCATCTAATCTGAATGGACCTTATCCATCAGGCTTGTTACTTCCAAGCAAGAATATTATGCTGTCTTTTCTACTCCAATTATCTCTACTTTACAACCCAAATCACATACTACTTAATAGTTGAATCCTATGGGTGCAATTTTCTGAAATACATTGGGTGGCAATTTTTCATTTTGGGTGGCAGTTTATATCTTTTTCTGTATCATCAGGTGACAAATTGCCACCCAAAACCACTCCCAAAATACAAAAAAACAGCAATGATTTCGATCAATCACTACTGCTAAAATGAATGTTCCCGACGGGAATCGAACCCATAACTAGTGCTTAGGAG
>CAYOGG010000229.1:0-2124 GCA_964403455.1 uncultured Bacteroidaceae bacterium
GCAAGACGCATTGAATATATGCTATGTGGCTGAAATATTCTGATAGTCAGATATGACATAATAGAAACCATCATCAATGGTAAGAACATGGAATACCCGCCAGTCAGTTCAGCTATAAGAAATATACCGGTTAATGGTGCATGCATAACTCCTGACATCAATCCTGCCATACCGAACAATGCAAAGTTTCTGACCGAGATAGAAGTATCAGGTACTATCATCAACACCACCTCCGCAAATACAAAACCGGTAATACAGCCCATAAATAAACTTGGAGCAAAAATACCACCACAGCCGCCACCGGCATTTGTTACTGTAGATGCAAAGACCTTAGTAAGAATTACCAAAGCAAGATATACCAGTATCATATTATCATGGCCATAAAAAAGAGATTTAGCCAATATTGAGTCACCGAAAGAACCATCATTATCATTGCCGCTCAATATTAAAGTTATAGTATCATAACCTTCACCGAACAATGATGGAAAAAGGAATATAAGTACACTCAATATAATCGCACTGATTACAAACTTCGTATATGGATTCTTGAAATTCTTAAACCAAGTCTCAAACCAGTGCATAGTTGAAGAAAAATAAAGAGACACCAATCCACAAGCTACTCCGAATAATAACACATATGGAATCCTATTTAAATCAAATTGGTCAATGGCGACGAAGTTAAACATAGCATCCGTACCTGTAAATACATATGATATGGTTGCTGCCGTAACTGACGAGACCAGCAAAGGGAGTAGAGAGCCCATGCTCAGATCTATCATAAGCACTTCCAAAACGAATACCAATCCTGCTATTGGAGCTTTAAAAATGCCTGCTATGGCTCCGGCCGAACCGCAACCAATAAGAAGCATCAAGGTCCTATGTTCCATTTTAAAGAAACGCCCCATATTTGAACCAATGGCCGAACCGGTAAGAACAATAGGTGATTCCGCTCCGACAGATCCACCCATACCAATGGTAATGGCACTTGTAATAAATGAAGACCACATGTTATGAGGCTTTATTCTACCGTTCTTTTTTGATATGGCATACAATATCTTTGTTACTCCATGTCCTATATCATCCCTGATTACATATCTGATCAAAAGTCCTGATATAAAAATACCTATCACGGGATAAACCATAAACAGATAGTTTTCATGCGTAGCATCAAAACGATTAATCAACCCACCATGAATCACTGAAATAAGATATTTCAGAAGAATAGCTGCAAAAGCAGTGAAGACACCTACAATCAGACTGAGTATCAGAATAAACTGACGCTCACTTATATGCTGTTGTCTCCAAAGAACAAATTTATTCAGCAATGATGATGTATCTATATCACTCATAAAAATTATTATTCCCTAATTATCTTAACCAGACCACCTTTACCTAATTTTATTATACTTGATGGGCGCGAAACCCCTACCTCATCTTGACGATAAGAAACAACAAAATCTACATTATCAATAATATCCTTGGATATCTCAGAGTAGTTCTGAGGAGAAGGCTGACCACTTACGTTAGCTGAAGTAGATACAATAGCACCTTTAAATGCTTTGCACAAATCATGTGAAAAGGACTCTTTTGTAACCCTTATGCCAATACTGCCATCTTCTGCAATCAATTCGGGTGATAAATTTCTGGCACCATCATATATAATTGTCAATGGCTTCTCCGAAAGTTCCATCATATCGTAAGCCACATCCGGAATATCAGGAACATAATAGTTCAATTTAGCATTCGAATCAATCAACACCAACATTGATTTACTATCACTTCGTTGCTTTAGCCGATAAATCTTACGTACAGCATCGGAATTTGAGGCATCACATCCTATGCCCCAAATAGTATCAGTGGGATAAAGTATTATTCCACCCTCCCTCATAATCTTACACGCTCTCTGTATATCCGAATCGTATTCTTTCATGTCAAAACTCACTTGTAAAATGGAATCTTATATGTTTAAAATCGATTTGCGCCATCTGAAGCACATAGTTACTGTCTGCTAAAAATACATCACGTCCCTCTTTATCCTTAGCCATAAACTGGTATTTTCGCTTTTTGAAAAAATCCAGTTCTTCAGTATCGTCACTTTCTATCCAACATGCCTTATATAGGCTC
>CAYOGG010000230.1:0-2058 GCA_964403455.1 uncultured Bacteroidaceae bacterium
CATGGCACAGACTGGTTTTTACGACTGGTGGGCGCTTGTAGCCATGACCGTTAGCGGAAATTCATAAATATTGACTAGGAGGGAATAAATGATAGGCTTGAGAAATAAAGATACTTTGATAGTAAGCATGTTACTTTCCATTTTTTTAATTTTTAATACAGCTTATTCCAATGAAATTTCTGATAAGAGCTCAAACATTGTTCTAATAAAATCCGGTGAGGATGTTTATTTCAGAACTTACTACGATTCGAATAGAGATCTGGTGCAATGGACTAAAGTTTTTGGAGTTTCTGTTATTGGGGATAATAAACCCTTCAATTTCTGGATGACTTACCTTATACCTAATTCAAATTTAAATACAACGACTAGCAGCTTGTTACTCAATAGCAAAGCTATACATTATTGCTCTGACGATTCGTGCCCAATGAATTATAACGGTACTTATATTGGAGCCAATCATGGCTGTTCAGATATACGCTTAGTTACAAGCAGCACTCACAACAAAACTGTTTTAGATGTTGGTTCGGAATGGATAGATAATGATAGCAGAAAATGGTATTTACTGCGTGTAGTGGACTCTTCAAAATTATGGCTTCTATCTGAAAATATCGGAATTGGGGATGAATGGGATTTCGATACAACAATAAATGGTAATCTTGTGCATTCGAAAAATGCTACGCATACAGATACGATTTTTGTTGAAAGTTATACTTACGGACAATTAGAGCCAGCCTTCAAAAATCAGATTAAAAAACTATTTATTGATAACGATGTAGAAATCGTATCTGACGGGACATATTTCTCAAAGGATGTAAAAATTGAAGAACACTATGAAATTGTTGACCCTTCTTCTGCGCTTGAATATGTGATAAGTCAAGTTGGTAGTTCTGTACAACCGGATTTAAACAATGGCGATTCAAATGTAACTTTAGATATTAATTATTACTTTGACAGATTTGGCGGTTGTAAAATAGATTACTTGGTTTTTCTTAATAAACTAATCGATGTGAGCATAATAAGCGGGATTCAAGCAGGAATAATTTTTAAAGGGACTTACCCTAATATTTATACTTACATTCCTGGTTCTTTACCGATTAGTGACGGTGTATCTAATTGGGATTTCAGAACATTAAGAGATTTCTTCAATCCCCCAAGTTCTTCAATCTATTTAACTTCCACATATTGGGAAAACAGATATAATCCTCCTTACAGATATTTGCAATTTTTAGGTAACAGCACTGATGATCTGGATGTGTCTTTTATGCAAAGCTTTAGAATAAATAAAGGGGACACTCGACCCGAATTAAGGTCGGGTTCTACGAACACGGCTGTGTTTATACCCACGACTCGGAAAACATACCCATATGTTATCGATTCTTCTGTAGGCGATTTAGCGGCTGGCCAATCCTACGAAATATATGCGTACAGAGGATATGCCGATCCTGGTAGATACTCGAAGAATGCCTCGTCTGTTTTTATATATGAAGATGGTGGCGATGTTATCCTTACCTGTGACTATCATACAGCTTGCAACGACACAATTACTCTTCCCACTGAATTTAACAATAAGGTTATTGAGATTATTGATAAAAACCAAGATATTGAAATATTAACAAGCTATATTGATAGCTCAAGAGTAATAATAAATTCAAACACTGCGTATTCATATGCCAATCTTAGAATTCTTGATTTCCTTCCCCCTGAAAGCATCAATATTGTTTATGATACTTCTAGTGTTCATTTAGATTGGTCTGTTTCGATAGGGGCAGTACGATATCGTGTTTTCCGCTCAACTGACCCATATTCGGGTTTTGAAGAAATCACATCAGTCACAGTTCCAAGTTATACCGATCCAGAAATTTCAGGGTCAACAAAATACTTTTACAAAGTCACTGCCGTAAGTTCAGAATGAATAGATACGAATTAATAAGGAATTATTTATCAGAAAATTAAGGAAGCCTATCATTTATTCTTATATTCTTGAAGATATTTATGAACAACCGCTAACATTGGCTACATGACACTGACTGGTTTATGTGACTTGTGTGGTGCTTTTAG
>CAYOGG010000231.1:0-2053 GCA_964403455.1 uncultured Bacteroidaceae bacterium
TCATCGAGGTAAAAGGGGCGCGTGAGAACAATCTGCAGGGCATCGACGTAAAGTTCCCGCTCAATATCATGACCGTAGTGACTGGAGTCAGCGGCTCAGGAAAAAGCACCTTGGTAAAGGATGTACTATACAGAGGGCTACAGAATATTTACAGCGAATCCGGAGAACGCCCCGGTGAATGTATCGGCTTTGAGGGTGACATCAAAATGATTAAGGCCGTCGAATTTATTGATCAGGACCCTATCGGAAAGACCTCACGCTCAAATCCCGTCACGTATATCAAAGCTTATGACGAGATAAGAAAGCTATTCGCCGATCAGCCCCTTTCACGGCAAATGGGTTTCAAATCGGGCCATTTCTCATTCAATTCAGACGGAGGCCGATGCGAAGAGTGTAAGGGAGAAGGCACCATCACCATCTCCATGCAGTTCATGTCAGACCTGCAATTGGTATGTGAGAGCTGTCACGGCAAGCGTTTCAAGAACGAGGTACTGGAAGTCACATACAAAGAAAAAAGCATCTGGGACATACTCAATATGACCGTCAATCAAGCTGTTGAGTTCTTCAGTTCCAATTCACCTACTGAAAAAAAGATTGTAAAAAAGCTGGAACCACTACGTCAAGTCGGGTTAGGTTACATAAAACTGGGACAGTCATCTTCCACCCTTTCAGGTGGTGAGAGTCAGCGTGTCAAACTGGCCTACTACCTGAGTCTGGAAAAGACAGAGCCCACCATTTTCATATTCGATGAACCGACCACCGGTCTTCATTTCCATGATATAAAGAAGCTCTTGGATTCATTCAATGCCCTAATCGAACGCGGTCACACGGTACTGATAATAGAGCACAATATGGATGTAATAAAATGTGCCGACTACATTATCGACTTAGGTTCTGAAGGCGGCAAAGGCGGCGGCAACATAGTAATCTGCGGCACTCCCGAAGAGGTAGCAGCCTGCCCCACCTCTTACACCGGAAAGTTTCTCCGCTCCAAACTCTAATTCCCCAATCCTATCACTAGGATTTTCTGTTATCGTTCTTTTCCGTGTATCTTGTACTTTTTTTTTAGCTGGTCTGCTACAAGAAATGATCGCCAATCTTAGAAAAGTGGCAATTTTACCGTTTTTTCCTTGGAAAAGTGGCATTTATTCCACTAACTCAAGCTGTAACTTACGTATCAGTTCTGCCAATGAAGGGTTTCTTTTAATTAGCTGTTTGATTATTTGTTTGTTATATCCACGTATCAATGGAAATTGATATTTTGCTTTTGAGCACAATAGTACCCAATACGATTGAAGATCATTAAAACTGTCACTTTTAGGAAGCATTCCTTTCATGGACAATTGAAGTTGCTTATTATTTTCGTAAAAGTCCATTATTATATCAGGATGATTCAATCTGCCAAGACACCAGATCACAAGACTTATATTCTTATCTGATAGCAAAGATACTTTAGCGGATGTACAATTTATGGGACAAAATGATTCATTAATTACTTGTAATAATGTTTCTGACAATATCATTTCAGCCATTTTCTTTGAGATAGGACGCATTAATTTTGCCATTACATATAGATAATCAATATCTGAGATCTTATATCTTTCGATATCATAATCTACATTTGTCCCCAATCGAAGTGCTACCTGCTTATATCCAACAACATCGGATAGTTCCTGTTCATATTTTTCAGCCCATTCATATGGCATGTATTTTAAAAGGAGATACGCAGATTCTTTATCTTGGTATTTATTCCAAACAGCTTCAATATCATTAGTCCAACACGTGAATTCTTCTTTTGATGAATCTGCTATTAAACTCCAATCGTCAAATAATTGTTCCAATGCCCATATTCGGTCAACCTTATAAGTACTCAATAGTGAGTATCTCAGAAGTTGACGTTGACTATTCCACTGTAAATATGGAAATATATCATGAAGATGCTTGCGAGCTATTTCTACTTTTCCTATAGATCTAAGTTTGAGTATCTTAAAGTATATTTGCCAATCTTTATTATGTTCTATTGGAAATAATTTAGGCTGAAATTCCATTTGGT
>CAYOGG010000232.1:0-2038 GCA_964403455.1 uncultured Bacteroidaceae bacterium
TAAGCGCAAGAAAAGATTAAGAAAGAACAGGCATAAGAGCAAATAATTGTCTGCTATAGAACACGAAGAACAAGCTTGCAGGGAACATACAAAAATCTCATATCAAGTTTGTTCTTTGTTTTTAATTTATAAAAAAATGATAAGCGAACTTGTAGTAAACGTACAACCCAACGATATTTCAATCGCCATTACAGAAGATAAGAATCTGGTAGAATATCAGAAAGAAAGTCGTGAAATGGCCTTTTCTGTTGGAAATATATATCTTGGCAGAGTAAAAAAAATAATGCCGGGATTAAATGCATGTTTTGTCGATATCGGTTCAGACAAGGACGCCTTTCTTCATTTTCAGGATTTAGGTCCACAATTCACAACTATTCAGAAATACGTAAGACAGGTCTACAGCAACAAAAAGAAATTACAGCCTTTCAGTAAGGCGACAATCTTCGATAACAACGATAAGGATGGCACAATCTCTTCTTATCTGGAGCAGGGACAGGAAATAATTGTACAAATAGCAAAAGAGCCAATATCCACAAAAGGTCCCAGATTGACGTGCGACATCTCATTTGCAGGACGTTTCCTAATACTTATCCCATTCGGCGATAAGGTTTCCGTATCTTCAAAAATCAAATCCGGCGAAGAAAAGGCCCGATTAAAACAACTTATTTATAGCATAAAGCCAAAAAACTGCGGCGTTATCGTACGTACTGTGGCTGAGGGAAAAAGAGTTGCAGAATTGGACAACGAGTTGACTATTCTTCTTCGCAGATGGGAAGAAAGCATTGAACAGATTCAAAAAGCGGCCAAACCACAATGCCTGATATATGAAGAGACAAGCAGAACCATCGCTCTTCTTAGAGACCTACTTAATTCCTCATATGAATCCATATTTATCGATGATGAAAAGACCTATCGTGAGGTAAGAGATTATGTATCCCTGATAGCTCCTGACAGTGTTGAAATAGTAAAGCTATATAAAGGCGAGTTACCGATATTCGACAACTTTGCAATAACCAAACAGATAAAATCCTCTTTTGGTCGTGTTGTATCTTTCAAGAGCGGAGCCTATCTGATAATAGAACACACGGAAGCATTACACGTAGTAGATGTAAATAGCGGCCACAGATTAAAAGCCGGCAATCAGGAAGAAAATGCAATCGACGTAAATCTTGGTGCTGCAGATGAGTTGGCCCGTCAGTTGAGACTTAGAGATATGGGAGGAATCATAGTGGTTGATTTCATTGATATGAATCTGGCTGAGGATCGCCAGAAATTATATGAGAGGATGTGTCAGAATATGAATCGCGACAGAGCAAAACACAATATCCTACCCCTTAGCAAATTCGGATTAATGCAGATTACCAGACAAAGAGTTCGCCCGGTTATGGACGTACCTGTCGATGAGACCTGTCCTACATGCTTTGGGAAGGGAATTGTCAAGCCTTCGATTTTATTCACCGACCAATTGGAAAACAAGTTATCCTACTTAGTTGATAAAATGAAAATAAAAAAGCTCAAGTTACACGTACATCCATATGTAGCTGCATATATCGAGCAAGGCGTTTTATCTATTAAAAGACAATGGCAACTTAAATACGGCTTCGGAATAAAAATAATTCCAAACCAAAGTTTACCATTATTGAACTATACTTTTCTTGACAAAAACGGTCAGGAATTGGATATGAAAGAAGAGCATGAAATAAAATAGTAAAAACAAAAAACGAGGCAAAACCTCGTTTTTTTGTTTATCTTATTTTCAATTCCATCCCTACTACCAAAGGATTATCCGCACTCAAATTGTTTCGCCTTATAATCGATTTCATTCTCACGCCATACAACTGAGAAATAGACCAAAGAGAATCTTCCGGACGTACCACATGCGTTTCGTAGATTTTATCAGCTTTATTTTTCTTCTTCTCTAAATATATCACGCTACCGGATTCCGGAGTAAACTTTCTATCTATATCATTATATCTTCTAAGCGACATTTTGCTGATTTCGAACTCACGGGCAATATCTTTTAGTGTCTCACCCTCAT
>CAYOGG010000233.1:0-2030 GCA_964403455.1 uncultured Bacteroidaceae bacterium
TTATCTTTGCAGCATAGTTTTAAAGAGTAAATTATGTCAGCAGAAATTCAAATTCACGAACTTTTCAAAAGGTACCCAAATGGTACTGAGGCGCTTAAAGGAATAAGCCTCGAGATACAGAAAGGGCAGTTTTTTGCATTACTTGGTCCGAACGGGGCAGGGAAATCCACACTTGTAAAAATCTTAACCACCTTAATTGACAAGGATGCGGGTGATTTTATTATTTCCGGAAATAATCCGGAAATGAATAAATTAAAGATGCTGAGGATTATCGGTGTCGCTTCACAAGACAATGAGATTGACCCAACAGAAAAGGTTGAGGAATTACTGGTTTTTCAAGGCAGGTTGTTTGGCATGAATAAATCGGAGGCAACGAATCGTGCAAATGAATTGATTCAATTATTTGAACTTGAGAAGGAACGAGATAAGAAGGCAAGTGCTTTATCAGGTGGAAATAAACGCAGGCTTCACTGTGCCTTGGCTCTTGTTCATCGTCCTAAGATATTGTTTCTTGATGAACCGACGGTGGGAATGGATCCTGTGGCACGAGCTAACTTCTGGGAGATAATTTCACAACTGAATAAAAATGAGGCGGTAACGGTCTTCCTTACAACTCAATACCTTGAAGAGGCAGATAAATACGCTACGGAGATGGCACTCATTGTAGATGGATTAATCAGATATTCCGGTACAATCATCAATTTTAAGAGACAGGTTAATCCCAATGGCGACTTGTCTCTTGACGAAAGTTATCTGCATTATATCAGAACATTATCTAATGAAGAATTTTCAAAAAACTAAAACGGACAAGATTATGAATACAGCAAATATTATACTGATAAAGAGAGATATAGTAAAATTGATAAAAAATCCGTCGTCTCCCATAATGGGTTTCGGCATGAGTTTGTTTTTCCTGATTGTATATAATGCCGGAATAGGCGGAATAGGTTCAATGGAGGCGTTTGGTGATAGCGGTTATTTATCTTTTGTTTTCCCTATAACAATCATTTCATTGGCGATGGGATCTTCTGCCGGTGCAGGGCAAACACTCAATGCAGATATGCAGTCCGGTTATTTTAAGAGACTCTATTTAAGTCCTACTTCCCGTTGGATATTGGTGGTAGCACCTATGCTGGCCGACACAATTTCTTCGATGCTTTTCACGGTGCTTTTAATTGTTATCGGGGCATTTTGTGGAGTAGGTTTTCAATTTGGTATTATGTCTGTTCTCGGAGTATTGCTGTTATCGTTTTTATGGTCGCTCACGTTATGTGGATTCTCAGCAGGTGTTATGATACGTACCGGCCAATCTCAAAGTGCCGCAATAGTAACCAATGCGGTTTTTCCTTTACTTTTCTTAAGTACAACGTTTCTTCCCAGAGAGTTGATCACCGCCAAATGGTTACTGGCTGTATCCTGGGCTAATCCGGTGACTTATATTCTTGAAGGAAACAGGTTTTTGCTCGGTGGAACTTCGTCTGCCGGTTTCTTCTATATGGGAATCCTGATTTTTACTGTAGCTTCATTCGTCTCCGTCATCTTTGCATTGTCAAGTGCAACAAAAATAAAGATTTAAACTTGACTTTATGTTACTAAACAACAAGTTATCGAATAATAAGTAAATCACCCAACGAAGATGAAATTACCGTAAATAATTCGTATGATTCATACAATGTCGAAACTTCAACCTGACGATTCATGCGACTAAAAAGTGCCGATATTGGCAAATTTTGGTAAAAATATTGGCAGAATGAATATAAACTAATTATCTTTGCACTACCAAAATCTGCCAATAATGGCATAAATTAGAAATAGTTCAATGGAAATTAAAAGAGACAGGTATCTCCAACAATTGATAGAAAGTCGTCAGAATGGCTTTATCAAAGTGATAACCGGAATCCGCAGGTGCGGCAAATCTTACTTATTGAATGTCTTGTTCTATCACTATCTTCTGGAGAATGGTGTATCAGATGATCATATAATCCGTATTGATCTTGAAGACAGAATGAACAAAGATTTAAGAAATCCGG
>CAYOGG010000234.1:0-2030 GCA_964403455.1 uncultured Bacteroidaceae bacterium
ATACTATATTTACTGATTCACTATACATTGTTTTTACCCTCTTACTGATTTGGTACCTTATTTCCGCAGAGTATTTATTTGGATAATTCAAATATAATTTTAAGTGAGCTTATTTCTCATATTTTGGCGCCTCAGTAAATTTTATTTACGATTGCAAAGCAATTGCATTCTTACATTACATAAAATCCCCCACCCAAACAAAATGAGGATAGATGATAAAATCCCGAAAAAGCTTCGCTATTCAAGGAAAATATCAGAATAATATTCTTTAGTAGTGTACAAATTTAGTACATATTGTCTGCCGGTCCTTATCCATTTGGCTGGGACACAGACAAAATAAAGCATAAAACTCTTAAGTCTACTTGATTTCTTCAGTGGCTCAATCTTTCCACTCAACTTATCAAGTAGATAAAGGTAGAAGTTCTTCAACATGGCAGTAACCAGCATGAATACTGTATTCTCACCAAGAAACGAAAAAGGAAGATGGGCCCATCCGAAGTCATTGTTCTGAATATCAAAGTTCTTTTCACTTTCTCCACGCTTGTTATAGAACACAACAATTTCTTTTTCAGAAGATTCCCAATCGTTGGTGATAATACAGCGATAGACATAAACGGTACCGAACATGTCTGTCATGGCCTTTCCATCGTCATCTTTCTTAACTGTGCGCTGTACTACCAGTCTGTAGTTCTTGCCTACGACGAAATCAGGAACCTTTATGGATGTCAGTGCACAATCCTCATATCCGATTTTCGACTCTTGCCATGATTTACATGCACGGAATTCCTCATACCTTCCAGAACAATTACTTGCACGTATATAGAACAGTTTACAATGACTTTCAACAGTTTGTATTATTTCTTTTGAGAAAGAGCCACAGTCGGCGCGAAACCTATTTATGTTGACACCTAGAATATCTGTCAGTCGTTCCATAATACGTCTTAGGGTGTCAGCCTGATGAAACTTCACATTTGTATTGCCGTCACGGTTCTCTCCGCCTACAAAGATTCCTCCTACAGTTGCCCAACCTGGGAAATATCCGTAGTCTCCTTTATATGAATATTCGGAATCGTACTTATGTGCTGGGATAAACTGGTGGTCGAAGTCAAGGTCTATGCCGGAGCCTGCCTTTATAAGCCCTAGCTTCTTGATCATTTTCAAAAGAAGTCTGTTAAGTTTGTCTGCTGTGTTGAATTTATATTCAGAGTCAGAATGATCACATGTATATAATTTGTTATCCTCTGTCAGTTCTTTCAAACCTCTTCCTATAGTATCTGCACTAGGAGTGTCTGTGCCGGGGCGTCTGGAAAACTGAGGTGAAAGAGTGTTGATGTCTTCAAGGCAATTACTTCCACACAGGTAACTGTAAAATACAGTGGAGATTATGTCGCTATATTGATATGCACGGCCGCTTTCACCTCTTTGGCCAAGGGTGGAATCTATGATTCTTCCTAGTCCGAGATTAGAAAAAATGTCCATTATGTGAAATATTCCACCAAAAGAGGTGATGTTTTCAGATTTTATTGCTACTTTTGTCATGTCAGAACGATTTCGTATTTTTGTTTTTTACACCACTAAGGTAAGTGATTTTTCTGACATAGCCAAGTGTTTGGAGACTTTTGTTTATCAGACACTTGCGCTTTTTGAAAACTTTTTTATTGCGGAATTAAGGTTATATAATTAATTTCTGCAAATATAACAGATTCATATTTCACCAATATGACAAATACTTGAAGTAATGGGTACATTTCATGCAGAGCATAATTAAAGAGGGGGGATGCGTTCACACGTATCTCCCCTTCCATTAGTAATGATCCAAATTATAGACTGATTTTCACAGTATAGATATGACCGCTGGCTGTAGCCTTGACTATATAGCTACCAGTTGCCAGTGATGTGTAATCAATCGTATTAGAAGAGACTGCACTTCTTTGTAAAACTCCATCTAAACTATAAATATCTATTTTCTCGGGAGTAACTCCTTTCACTGTTATTTTTCCATTGTTGTCGCTGATGATTTTTACAGCCTG
>CAYOGG010000235.1:0-2015 GCA_964403455.1 uncultured Bacteroidaceae bacterium
AGATTGCAAAATTGGACGCTGAAATCGCAAAAGTGGATGCTGAGATTGAAGAACTCAAACGGCAGTTAGCAGAAGCTAAAAAATAACTGGTGCCGCATTTGAATGCGATCCAGACAGTATTAATGATTATGGAAGTCTGAATATCCAGAAGGGGGTTAAAAATGCATATAATTAGTTCCTACTCTTTTCGTCCGAAAAGAAAATTATATTATATGAATGCGACGCAAGAGGACATTGACAACTTTTATCATGGTGTAATGCCGGAAAAAATAATGCAATATGAAGGTGCATTTGGAACATACGGTCATCCGGGATTGTTTCTCATAAAGGATGCGCACACCACGCTAAATGGAATTGGAATTGAATATAGACAGGATGACGACAGAATATCCTATCCGGAGGGTCTTTTAGACATCACGCTTCCGCCTACGGTATTTCGTTTGGACTTGATGTTTGACGATGGCGATAAAGAGATTAACGACGAAACGGTAAGAAATCATATTGATTTAATATGCAAATCTGAAAAAGAAAAATACTATCACATAGGCGGAATCTGTGCTGCCAAAGAGAACCCGGAAATTATTCAGGTTTTTTCGGTGAATGATCAGATCCGCGTATTAATAGAGGCCGAATTATCACCTGATGATACAACCGCTTTACAAGAGGATGAGTCGTCAAAATATAAACACATGTATTATCATGATTATATTACAGGATATTACAACTGGAATTACCTTTGGCCTCGTATTGCTTGGTTTCATAATTATGGTGTCCAAGACTATTCGTTCGTTTTTTTCGATATTAAGGATTTTAAAGCAATAAATGTTATCTACGGACACCTGGTTGCAAATCAGTTACTAACGGATATCACTAATCAAATGGAAAAGACGGATTGGATCTATTTTAGCGCAAGGTGCGACAATGATAACTTTGCTATGATGATAAAGGATATGCCCGAGGCTGAAACAAGAGAAAAATTATACGAATTCTTTGACAGCATCTCTTACTTGGATGCGGATAAAAACTATCGCATATACTATCGCTGTGGTATTGTTCCTATGAGAACTACCATTGAAATGGGCGATCGTGTAGCCGATGCAGGAAAACAGGCCAAGGCTTTTGGAACAAAACCGTACAAAACAGAACTCATCTTCTTTACGGATGAAATGAACGATAAACAAAACAGAGCAATCCAATTGAGATCGTATCTTGATACAGCGATTGCACGTGATGAGTTTATGGTATATCTTCAGCCCAAATATGATATCAAGACAGAAAAAATAAAAGGTGCTGAGGCACTTATCAGATGGAAATATATGGGGAAAAATATACTGAGTCCGGGAATATTCATTCCTTTGTTTGAAGAAGACGGGCTGATTACAAAGTTAGATGATATAGTCTTAAAAAAGGTATGTATTAAACTGAAAGAATGGGAGAAACAGGGAAAACCGCTATATCCGATTTCTGTGAATGTATCAAGGAAAAGTATTGGGATCCCCGGCCTTGTGGAACATCTTACGGAAATTGTAGATTCGTTTGGTGTGGATCATTCGCTCATAGATTTTGAACTCACGGAAAGTGCCATGTATGACAATCAGGATACTATGATTAAGATTATTGAAAAACTTAAACATCAAGGTTTCAAATTATCTATGGATGATTTTGGAACAGGTTATTCGTCTTTGTCTTTACTGCCGATCATGCCTTTTGATACGTTGAAAATCGATAAGTCCTTTGTCGATAGAATCGGTAAATCGAATGAATACACTAAAAGCTGTGCTGTAGTAAAACAAATTATTGCGTTAGCAAAGGATTTAAACATGCGCTGTCTTGCAGAAGGCGCTGAGAATAAGGAGCAGGTGGATTTACTGCGAGACTTTGGATGTGAAATTGTTCAAGGATATTATTACAGCAAACCGCTTCCCGTTGAGGAATACGAGAAATTGTTATAGAAGCAAAATGCCATGTTAGAATACTTAATATAATTAATGCCTTAAAATTCATCCACTTTGTCG
>CAYOGG010000236.1:0-1996 GCA_964403455.1 uncultured Bacteroidaceae bacterium
CTTTTCAATCTGAGGCAGGTCTGTCATAACTATCTTAACTGATAGACTATACGCTTCCAGTTTCCACCAAACGCCCATGTATTCTGCTGTCAGATCAACTGTAACGCTTTCATGGACTCCGTGTCGCATGATAGTCCTATACGGAGACACAATAATCTGCACAGGTTTTTTATTGCTCTCGCATTCCCGCTTAGATTTAGTACGTTTAGCGGCATACCAAGTAATTTCATTGTATTGACTTTTAAGTGGATTGTTGTCGTAAATCTTATAGCCACTTTTAACTAAGTATTTTTCGAGTTCTTCCATATTTCCTCTTTACATTTTGGGTTAAATCGTCTAATAGTCGCTCACGTTTTTTGCAGCAGGGTGTCATGTAGCATATTTCGTGCCGCGTGAGATCGCGTTGAAACATCAATGGCAATCTTCTTGGCTTCTTCGGCCAACTTTTTAACCTTGTGATAATCGTAACAAAGACATCCTTCAAAATTTAACGGCGACATCGTTCTAATTTCATCCAATAGGAAAATCACCGTTTCAAGGTTAAAAGTATTATCCATTTTATTATGATACAGTAGCCATTCAAACCATTCTTCCGTATTCATTCCCATTATTTTTCCCCTTTCTTGGGCATTCCCTCCCCGAAGGGAGGGAACCCATCATACAATACTTATTCACCACCCGGCCTTTCTTTATTTCCTGTCGGACGGAACAGGGGATTATCTCTTAATGATATACTTCTCGCCGTTAGATTTCTTACAATGCCAAACATCTTTGCTTACAGGAGTTAATGTGCATGGTTCTGCGTTCCTCTTATGTAGCCACGCTAAAACATATTCGCTATCGGTTTCATTCATTATATAGCGTTCACCCTTAGGATTTAAATGGTAAACTATTACCGTCAAAATCAATACTATTAAAATAATAGTAATTACCCTAAGCGATTTTTCCATAATACCAATATCCCCATGCTTAATATTCCCATCATTATTCCTACAAATATACCTACTCCAAAGGCAACCAATACTTCCATAATTACCTCTTAAAATGGTAATATTCGGTTTGATAGTTCAGCAAGTAGTTGTTCTTTCCACATGCTCCTATAATCATCATTGTCTTTAACTATCATATTTTTCTTTACGGTTAGATATTGAAGCCAATTTTTGGGTCTCTTTCCAGAAGCAAGCCATTTCTCTTTGAAGTCAGGGTCTAAATGAGCCGCTTCATTACCGTGGGTATGATGTATGTGACATAAGCATATGCCATTATCAGGGTCATACTTAACCGACTTGTTCTTACGGTTAAAGTAATGATGGGGATGAAGTTGTGTATAATTAACTGAGCAGTTAGGATATTCGCATTTATTACCTGCCCGTTCCTTAACAACTTCGCCCCATAGTTTAAGAACTATCCGTTCTGATATTTTCTTATGCTTTTCAGTAGAGGTTTTAGATTTTTTAGCCATACCCTTACCATCCATACCCTTTTTTATTTTGATTCATTTAATCACTGCGGCTTAGCACCTCTACGGGTAAATCTGGCCATTTTTAGATTGTCACTCGACTGCTTTCTTCTTTCGTCAGACATTGGAACGCTAATTTTACCTTTATTTTTGTTATATGGCATCCACGGATATAAAGAACAGGTTTTTACTCCGCAGTCTTTTCTACCGTCCGCATAGTAACCACAGCAGTCATAGCATTTACATTTAATCGCTTGATTTGCGGTTATCTTTCCACCCGATAAAAACTTTATGAGATTGTCCCGAACACTATTATTCATCCCATATTTTTTAATATGTTCAATCCTAGTCTCGTTTGCCATTTTTTACTCCTTTCTTCCTACATAATAATTCCATAGGCAATTTAAAGGCCGCTTGTTTTTTAGACGGGAGCTTTATGTATTTCTGAGTGCATACAGAACACATAAATATATTCTCCGTTTCATGTTTATGAATATCACTATTTGCAGTTATGGAGTATTCTTCTTCTCCACAAAT
>CAYOGG010000237.1:0-1990 GCA_964403455.1 uncultured Bacteroidaceae bacterium
GGTTTTGTTGATGCCGGCTATGATGTAGGCATAGGTGATTATGACTTTGGTCGTTTCGTGATTAACACAACTCATGGCTATCAGTTCAACCCTTATATCTTCCTTGGTGCAGGTACAGGTTTGCACTTTATGTCAAAGTATGAAACGAAGAATATGGATATACCATTGGATATTAGAGAAAGCAAAGTAGATATTCCTGTCTATGCGAATGCCCATGTAAACTTCACAAAAGGCAAGATAGCTCCATTCGTAGATGGGAAAGCAGGAACTTTCGTCACCAATAATGGCGGTATGTTTTGGAATATCTCTGCCGGATGCAGAATAGCTACCAACGAGAAACAAGCTGTAAATATCGCCATTGGTTACGCATCAGAAAAGCTGGAGTTTGAGACATTCAATAAATTTAATAGCTCACATGATATGAGCTACACTCGCAAGCCAAGAGCATTGGATACAGAATGCGTAACAATAAGGGTTGGGTATGAATTTTAATCATTAACTTATAAATATCAATCTTATGAGAAACTTTATCAAGTTGGCATCTTTGCCATCAATCAAAAAACAATTATTTGTAATCCCTTTCATGGGTTTGCTCCTATCTTCTTGCGGAATGATGCAAAATTATATGGCATCTTATTCAGTAGGTCTTTCATCCGTTGAAAGTCCTGCAAATGCAAAGCAACAGTTTGGAGAGACAAAAGTCGTTGACTTTAAAGATGGAGAGGTTAACAAGTATCGCTATGAGGACGACTATATAGAGATAGTGTGGTTCGTTAGCTCTAAACAGTTTAATTTTGAACTAAAGAATAAGACTACCCATTCAATGAAAATAAATTGGGATGATATAAGTTTTGTTGATATTAATGGAAAAACAGGACGTGTAATGCATTCAGGTGTAAAATATACAGACCGTAATAATAGTCAGCCGTCAAGTACCATTCCTAGAGGTGCTAGTCTATCCGATATCCTTTTGCCTACCGATAACGTATCTTTCATTTCAGGACAATATGGAGGTTGGAGTGAATCTAACCTTATTCCATCATTCTATAAGACTCAGGAATTATTGAATGCAGGTGCGCCAAGTTTTGTTGGTAAGAAAATGACAATCCTTATGCCTATTATAATTGAGAGCGTTCAGAATGACTATACGTTTGAGTTTAATGTGGACGAATGGATTAACAATATAAAGAAATAATAATATGAAGAAATTTTTATACATGGCATTTTTGCCAATGATGATGTTGATGATGACATTGACATCTTGTTCAAAAGACGATGATAGCCCATTAGACGGTTTTGACTATCCTGCTGAAACTTTGTATGGTACGTGGAAAATAACAAAGGTTGGTGGTATATCATGGTTATACGAAACAACAACGGCCACATTCAACTCCGATGGAAGTTATTCAGGAAAAGGATATTTTGGCAATGGTACCGGGACATACACAGCCAAAGGAAAAACGATCAACTGTTATGTAAGTGGAAAGTTGTATTGCACTTATGAAGTTCAATCTCTATCAGGAACGACAGCTGTTTTGAAAATGGCTTCAGATGAAAATAGTTCTACAAGCTTGACATTGACTTGTGAAAAGCAATAATATGACACAGAAAGGGACATGAGGAGATAATCTTAATGTCCCTTTTTTATTGATTCTCAAAAACAAAATGCTCATAACTATGCCAAAATGATTCTTGATAACAAAATCATTAAGATGGTAGCTTTATCGCAAGATAATTAGTGTATAGCACCATTATATAAGCGGAATTTGCTATTTTTGTAGTCAATTAATCGTAAAATATGAGACCAACAAATCGCTTAAAAATTGTACTTTAAAAGTTACGAGAATAACATTACAGAGTAGCCAACTCTTTAACGCTATTTCTCTCGTGACACACTTGATGATACAAAGGTATAGGGTCGTTATACAGCCTTTTTGCGTAGCCAAAATTATTTTAGATTTTTCTTGAAAATAATGAGATTCTCTTTGCA
>CAYOGG010000238.1:0-1947 GCA_964403455.1 uncultured Bacteroidaceae bacterium
CACACTTGGTGGCTACCGCTTAGGCGCAACACCGTTCCATTGAGTCATGATACAATATAATGTACCCATAAGGGTGGACACTTCCAATTCTTGAACCCCACCCTTTAGACAGATTCAAAAATCATGTCACCTCATAAAAAGACATCTGACTTTTTGAGCTTGATATGGTACTCTAATACAAAGAAAAGGAGTACTAGTTTATGAGCAGAAGTCAATTTACAGAGGAGCAGATTGCGCTCTTAAAAGCAAATCCATACACATACCATGTGACCGCTCGCCAGATTGCGTTCACAAAAGAATTCAAGGAGATATTCTGGACTGAATACCAGAACAGAATGACACCACGCAACATTTTTAAAAAGTATGGTTATGATACGAATCTTCTCGGCATGTCACGCATCACTGGTTTTCAGCAGTCACTAAAACATGAGACAGAGGCAGGACTACCATTCTATGAAGGCTCCCGTCCGCCAGGGCTGAAAAAAGAGCTAACCTCCGATGGCGATGATTCACCATCGGTTGAAACATTCAAGGACATGCAGCATCGACTGGAGTACCTTGAACAGGAGATGGACTTTTTAAAAAAAATTATATCGACCAGAAATACAAGGAAGTAGGTGCATTGCTCATGAATGATTCTTCCAGCGTATTTGAGGTAATACATGAGTCTGTTTCCAACGGCAGTACAAAGCTTTCCATAGCACGTATGTGCGAGTACGCCGGTGTATCAAGGAGTGGCTACTATGCATGGGTCGCGGCTGCACCCGTAAGAGCAGCACAGGAACAACAGGATCGGGACGATTTCGAATTGATCCTATGGGCATACCAGCAACGTGGATATTCCAAAGGTGCCAAAAGCATTCATATGCGTCTTCTTCACCGGGACGAACCTGTGATAATGAATCTGAAAAAGATCCGACGCCTTATGAAGAAATTCAATCTGGTATGTCCAATCCGGTCAGCCAATCCTTATAGGCAGATGGCTAAGGCATTAAAAACCAGTAATGTAGCAGATAACCTGCTACAGCGTGAATTCGAGCAATACGGACCACGTATGGTGTTGCTGACAGATATCACCTACCTGCCTTACAATGGAACTTTTGCCTATCTGTCGACCATACTGGATGCCTTTACCAAGCAGATACTGGCTTACGTGCTCAGCGAATCTCTACAGGTGGACTTCGTACTGGAAACAGTGGAAACCCTTGTCAGAGACCACGGTATTTCATTAACTGCTGAGACTATTCTGCACAGCGATCAGGGCTGTCACTATACAAGCTATAAATTCATCGAGATCCTTCATAATAAAGCCGTACGTCAGTCCATGTCACGAAGAGGGAACTGCTGGGATAATGCCCCACAGGAGAGCTTCTTTGGGCATATGAAGGACTATGTTGGAGAAAAAATCAAAGCCTGTGTGGATTATGTGCAGGTAAAGGAAATCGTGGATGATTACATTGATTACTATAACAAAGAACGATATCAATGGAATCTTGCCAAGTTGTCTCCGAATGAGTACTACGAGTTTTACCTCACCGGTGAGTATCCATTAAAAGTGCCTAATCCGCCAGCTCCACCACAAGCGATAAAATCGCCGGATGAACTTGGTAAGGCAAAGAGCAACAGTAATAACACCGCTATCGCTGGAGCGGGAATGGAGTCAAGGGACAGTACGCTGGACGCACAAGCGTCCGGGCAGCCCTTGACGGAATGACACGGATCACCCTGTGGAAAAGGAAAGCACCCAGATGCTTTCCCTGCCTCCCGGCGAGGGTGGGTCTGGGCAATGCCCAGATATAACAAAACGGAGTACCAGAATCAATGTGTCCACTAAGCTGGATTACTGATTCTTGAACATGTCTAAGAACAGGGATTTATGCAAAACTGAGGTGTCCATCAATAAGGATTTCAAGTTTTAAAAATGTCCTTGACAAGGGGTACAGTTTA
>CAYOGG010000239.1:0-1933 GCA_964403455.1 uncultured Bacteroidaceae bacterium
AACCGGTTCGAGCGGACTCACGGGACAAGCCCGTTCGCAGCTCAACCGAATGTTGTACAGATTATACTGCGCCCAGGATTCAAGACACAAAAAGCGGTAGGCTTAAGGTGTGGAACCCGCTAGAATAAGGGCGGAGAGAGCGATGAAGAAGAGACAGAGTTTTGATAAGGCATTCAAGGCAAAGGTGGTTCTGGAGGCTCTTCGTGAAGAGCTAACCATTAATGAGATTGCAAAAAAGTATGATGTGCATCCAAACCAAATATCACTCTGGAAGAAACAGGCTATAGAAAATTTGCCTGACATTTTCGAGAGGCCAAACAAGAAAACAGAGCGAGAGAAGGAATCAGAGGAAAAATATGATGACGCTCTGAAGACTCTTGGCATGATGAAAATCGAGAATGAGTACTTAAAAAAAAAGTACAAGCAACTGTATGGGAGCGATCCCGTATGATAGAACGTGTTCACGCCAAGATGAGCATTGATTGGCAGTGTAAAGCGCTGGGAATCAGCAGGAGCGCTGCCTATTATAGCCCTATCAATTCTTTGGAAGAAAGGGATATATCCGTTCTCAAGGTAATACGGGAAGTGCTGGATGAACTCCCCTTCTATGGATACCGTAAAGTTGCTCGTGAAATACAGGCAAAGGAGATCCCGGTAACGGAGAAACAAGTACGGCGGATTATGACAAAGGCCGGTTTGAGGGCTATATTTCCAGGAAGAAACCTGTCCAAAGCACGACAGGAGCATAAGAAATAAGGAGTTCATGGTAAGTGAACACTTGCCCTTTACCAATTTCGGAATGAACGGGGCATATTACTTTTTGATTGTTATAAGCCACTTTCTCATGGAATCTTTCCGTAAAGATATTGCAAACGATATCATTACAGGCCGTTGCTATGCGACGCGAATTCGCAGGGAGATAATCGATATTGCAGTAAAAATAGTAAGAAATGTTCATTTTAGAATTAATTCTATGTAGGATATCAACCAATTCATCTATTGTACTAAACTCTTTATTATATGCCCTTATCCAGTCAATAACCTTGTTTTTAGCTTCAACAGAACCCTTGGTTTCTGGTTTTCTTGTTCCACAAAGCCTTACTTTAAACCCGAAATCCCTGGCAAATTTGTTAATTCCGGTAGTGATTGTTTTTTTACCTTTATTAATATTTGCTATAGTAGACATGTTGTCAAACAGTATTTCCTCAGGAACTCCTCCAAAAGCTTCAAAACATCGTATAAGACACCTGTAAACATCGTCTGTTCTTCTTTGGATGGATAATTCAAGATGGCTATATCTTGAAAAGCTAAGTGTTAAATGAAGGACATTGATAATAAATATAACACCGGTTATTGATTCTAGCTTGATATCCTCCTTCCAGTCCACCTGGCCCTGCTTTCCAATCGGTGTTTCGTATCTAGGGTGACCTAATGTCTTAACCTTAGGCAGAAGTTCATATTTATTGACATATATCATGAAATTTGAATATGAACCAATAGCCTGTAATCCATATCGATCTACCATAAATTCATACACACCTTTTACGGTAATCCTTCTTATCGTAAGCTTGTCTGTTATTTCGCACTTATATGCATCCAACTTACTGGGTTTATCTCTTGTTATCGGTTTGCCTTTATACCCTTCATGATATTTTTTTACTGTCCTCCAATCCATTCCGTATTTTTTTGCTAGTTGGGCATAATTCGGCTTTATTCCCATGCTGTCCATTAATAATAATTCTCCTCTTAAGTTGTTCACCATATCTGCTGTACCTCCTTAAGGAAGTATAACAATTTGGTTTTAAATACAAAATAAGAATGTCGGTTTTCATACATTTTTATTTTGTATTTTTCCTACATTCTTATTATATAATTTGCATAAGTTTATCAACCGGATTTCAAAAAGTAAATTAGCAATACCTTATCAATTTCT
>CAYOGG010000240.1:0-1933 GCA_964403455.1 uncultured Bacteroidaceae bacterium
TTCACCCCTGATACGTGCAAAAGAAACGGCACAAATAATTTTATCAGGAAAGAATGTAACTCTCAAAGAAGATGACAGATTAAAAGAAATTTCATTTGGAGTAGAGGAAGGACAGGACATACCTTATATTAAGGAAAATAAGTCAAATCCCCTTTATAACTTCCTATTTGGTATGGAAAATTTTATACCTCCTATGAATGGTGAGTCTTTCCAAGATATTTTTGAACGAAGCAGTCAGTTTATCAAAGAAAAACTACTGCCTTTAGAAAAGACCAAAAAGAATATATTAATTGTCGCGCATGGAGCCATAAACAGAAGTATTATAAATGAGATTATGGGTATACCTATTGAGGATTTCTGGAAAGTAAAACTGCAAAATTGCAGTGTCACTCAAATTGACTGCATGGACGGCATATTATCCGTTATTGATGAAAATAAAATATTTTATTAATTAAAAGGAACTACTCTTTTAATGAGTAGTTCCTTCAGACTGTAGACAAAGTCCGTGGCAAAAGCCACGGATTTTTCTGTATATAAGAGACTAAAAAGTCAGTATTTACAAGACTTTGAAGCCATTTTTTGGTATAATAGAAGTATCAAAAACAGGTGGTGAATGCTTCTATGATGACACAAGAAAACGAGAAAATCAGAAAGCAAATGCAAATTGTATGTATAGATGACCTGGTTCCACAGGAGCACTTGTTACGAATTATTGACAAGGCTATTGATTGGACTTTTATTTATGATCTAGTAAAAGATAAATATTCAACTGAAACAGGCAGACCCAGTATCGATCCCGTTACTCTTATTAAGATTCCCCTGATTCAGTATCTTTACGGAATTAAAAGTATGCGTCAGACAATTAAGGAAATAGATGTAAATATGGCGTATCGCTGGTTCCTTGGTCTTGAACTTTATGATTCCGTTCCTCATTTCTCAACCTTTGGAAAGAATTACACTAGACGGTTTAAAGATACCGATCTATTTGAACAGATTTTTCAGCATATCTTAGAAGAATGTTATAGATTTAAACTGGTCGATCCAACGGAAGTATTTGTAGATGCAACACATGTGAAGGCTCGTGCGAATAATAAAAAGATGCAGAAACGAATTGCACAACAAGAGACTCTCTTCTACGAGGAAATGCTACGAAAAGAGATTGATTCCGATCGAGAGATTCATGGGAAAAAGCCATTAAAGAAAAACGATGATGATGACCATAAACCATCCACAGGAGGCGGAGATAAGTTTGAAGATTTCACAGACGATGTTCCCTTGGATGGTAAAACCATTAAGTGCAGCACGACAGATCCTGAAAGTGGCTGGTTTCGAAAAGGCGAACATAAGCATGTGTTTGCATACGGAGTAGAAACAGCTTGTGACAAGAATGGATGGATTCTTGGATTTACTGTAAACCCTGGAAATATGCATGATAGTAGAACCTTCAAAGGCCTATACGATAAGATTAAAAAGATTGGAATGGAAACACTTGTTGCTGACGCAGGATATA
This sequence comes from uncultured Bacteroidaceae bacterium, assembly GCA_964403455.1. Taxonomy (GTDB): domain Bacteria; phylum Bacteroidota; class Bacteroidia; order Bacteroidales; family Bacteroidaceae; genus Colenecus. The sequence continues at coordinate 1,511 of CAYOGG010000240.1, forward strand.
AAACTCCAGCAATTGCAAAGCTTCTTATTGACGATGGAATTGACCCTCTACTTCCATACAAGCGCCCAATGACGAAAGAAGGTTTTTTCAAGAAGTATGAGTATGTGTATGATGAATACAATGATTGCTATATTTGTCCGAATAATAAAGAGCTTACATATAGTACCACAAATAGAGACGGGTATCGAGAGTATAAGAGTTGCGGTTATGTTTGTGCAGACTGTCCATACCTGAGTCAGTGTACCGAAAGTCGTAATCATGTAAAACTTGTAACTCGTCACATTTGGGAAGACTATATGGAGATGTGCGAAGATATCCGACATACAGAAGGCATGAAAGATCTCTATTCACATCGCCAAGAAACAATAGAACGAATCTTTGGAACTGCAAAAGAGAACCATGGATTCAGATACACACAAATGT
>CAYOGG010000241.1:0-1928 GCA_964403455.1 uncultured Bacteroidaceae bacterium
CGCACCTTATCAAGCATGACCCAATCACTCTTATGTCCCTTGATAATATAATTAACTCAAACTTCGCACTTGAATAAGTGCTTATGCACCTTGAAAATTCAATAAAAACTGGCATAAAAATAGCATGAAACCGTCTGGTTTTGGTATAATTGAGTTGTCGAAAAACAATTAATAACCGGAGGCTCATGCTATGAATAAAAGTATAACACAAGACGACCAAAATGATAATCAGATTTCTAAATCAATCAGAAGATTTTTCACACGATTCCATCTTTCATCTGTTTTAAAAGCTGCTAATGCCTATAAAAAGAAGGGGACACCTGCATCGGAGATTTTTCAGTATCTTTTTCTTCTCATTTTTTCTAACAGAAGCATGTATATGAATCTTCTTACGGGTAGAAATACACCTGATTTTGCAAAGGATACTGTTTATCGTTTTATGAAGATGATTCAGATTAACTGGATTCGCTTTACTACTATTCTTTCGTGTAGAATTATCAAAGAAGCAATTGTCCCACTTGATTCAAAAGACCGTGCGAATGTATTAATTATAGACGACTCCATGTTTGAGCGTAGCCGATCTAAAAAGGTGGAGCTTTTGGCTAAGGTTTATGATCATGCGAAGCATTGCTATAAATTCGGTTTTCGTATGCTTACATTAGGCTGGTCAGATGGAAGCACTTTTCTTCCAATTAACAGCATCCTTCTCTCTACGGAAAATAAGAAAAACAGAATTAATGAAGCAAAATCTGTGGATAAAAGAACCGTAGGTTACAAACGTCGTAATCTCTCTTTAGAAAAAGGAACGCATGCTATGTTGGAATTATTGAAACATGCTAAGAAAGTTGATATTCCAGCAAACTATGTTCTGTTTGATAGCTGGTTTTCTTCTCCAAGCTCTATACATTCCGTAAAGGAAATTGGATATGATGTAATTGGGATGGTAAAGAAAACACCCAAAATGTTCTTTCGCTATAACGGAGAGGATATGTCCTTGATTTCCATTTACAACAAAAACAAGAAAAGACGAGGACGTTCCAGATATCTGCTCTCAGTCATGGTTGAAGTAGTAAAGGACGAAAAAATCATTCCTGCCAAAGTAGTCTATGTCCGTAATCGAAACAAGCGAAATGAATATCTCTGCCTCATTTCTACAGATGTAGATATAGATGAAGATGAAATCATCCGCATCTATGGAAAACGCTGGGATATCGAGGTGTTTTTCAAAGTCTGTAAGAGTTATCTTAACTTGAGTAAAGAATGTAGATCTATGTCCTACGATGCAATGACTGCTCACACAGCAGTTGTTTTTACACGATATATGATGTTATCCCTAGAAAGCCGTGAATCCAATGATGAACGGTCACTTGGTGAACTCTTTTTATACTTTTCTGATGAGATGTCTGATATCACATGGATACAGGCTTTTCAAATACTACTCCAAATGTTTAGAACTTTGCTGAGTGACAGCTTAGAACTCTCGGATGAAAAGATCAATGAGTTGGTAGATGCATTTATGAATGCAATTCCAGTATTACTGAAATCGAGACTTCAAACAGCATAACTAATGAACATTGACAACTGAATCATTGCCAGGTATTGAATTTTCAAGGCGCATAGTCAAAATCCATATGCGAAGTTTGAGTTTATAATTAATGCAGTTTTACTTGTATTTGAAACTGTGATATAATGACCTATAATAATAAAGCAGAGTAAGATATAAAGAGATTTTAGGAGCATTTATGGATACAATTATTGTGGTAATGACTTGCTATAATAGAAAAGAAAAGACAATAAACTGTATCGAGACTCTATTTCCACATAGTGATGATTTACAGGTCAGATATGTAGTTGTAGATGATAATAGTACAGACGGAACTAGAGAAGCATTACAACAGTTGCCATTTGATATCGTTTGTCTGCAAGGA
>CAYOGG010000242.1:0-1917 GCA_964403455.1 uncultured Bacteroidaceae bacterium
TAGGATACGTCTGGTTGGATTATATTTGCTTCCCCAACCTTCCCAAATTTAAAGTTAGGGAAGATCTTTTCATAACTTCACTCTATGAATATATGGGCTACGATTTTGAAAATGAAAGCGGGGATCTTGTCCTCGGTCTAACTGATATCGTAATGGCTTTGATGGAGGATAGCTGGGCGACATTTGAACCTGAGGTAATTAGACTCACCACTTCTAATGACAGCATTAAGCAATTCTTTGGCGTGGATGAACTGATTGGAACCATCAGCATAATGATTGGCTTCAAACAACGTGTCAAGAATATTGATCAGCTGGAAAAGGATTTTGCTATGTATTCGGTGGGAACGCTTGAAAACATGGTGGGAGATAGTCCATATTCTATTAAATTGCACGAGACTGTGCCGGTATATTTCGATTTTGGCGAAAGAATGGAAACAAGGGACTTAAAATTCCTTTATAATCCTGAGAGCATCGAGGTAGTATCCGGAAACGCCTATTACAGACCCAGAATGGACAAACAGTTTATGGGGGTGACTAGAGATTATCTTATCTATATTTCCGACCTTATCGGGCGGCAAAAGGTAAGAAGATTACGTCTTCCATCTGACTCGGATCCTCTAGCTGGAAATGAATTTAAATGGGAACCTCTTGGCGAAATCCCCGAAGAGGTGGATGCTTTTTATGGAAATCAGGATATTGTGTCTACATATGATGCGGATTTTAATTTGCATGCTGTTTTCGATAGAGAGACAGGATATTATACCGTTATTAGCCCTAATGGATATGACATTGTATATGATTATGAGAATAATGTGTATATCATGGCTCTTGGTTCTCAATTCAAATATGATAAAGGATACGAAGAATTGGGGCCTGGAGTCACTGTGTATCTCAAAGAATTTATTGGAACAAATGGACTGAGACACGTTTACGAGTTGGGGATGAGAATACCTGGCTATTATGTTGTTGAGAATGATTTAGGTTTCAATATTCTTTACAGTTATTCCAGAGGAGAATACATAGTTTCAGCAGAGGATTATCTAGAGTTTGAGACAGAAATTGCAGAAGGACAGACGGCACTCAGAAGGTTGGTCCAGGTTATTTTGGGGGCAGGAGCAATAATTAGAACATATGAGGCTAGATATCAAGGTAAAGATATGGTCTATGATTTTGTGACCGGAAGATATATGTACACCGCGGTTGAAACTATTACTATCCCTGCGGAGGAGGAAGGCGAAGAAGACGAAATTGTAACTAATAGGTACAATGTCTTTTATCAACCTTTGACTAACGACTACTATATTCCAGAGAGCATGACAACCATACGAAACAAGCTAATCACTCTTTTAGGATCTGCCCGTATTATCACAGATAATGCTCTAGTCTACACGAATCATCCATATACATTGATAGCTTGGGATGGAAGCAATATTGATAAAGTTGATTGGAATCTTTCTACATACGAATCCTTTGAATTTGGAATGATGGTTTGGGAGGATCTTACATTAGAGGGAGGTAAGTTTGTCGTTAAAGTAGTAATCGGAGAAGGAATGATGGCAACGTATAGAGAGAATATCGTTGTCAAAGTCTGGAACCGTACCGTTTTAACCGATCTTCCTTTCATTAACATAAACACCCCAGACGGTCCCGTGAAAGCCCCTATTGCAATGACACTGCCTGTAGACCCAATTATGTACTTGATTTACAAGGCTTATTATGTCAACGGAAGGAGGAATACTCCTGAGTCCTTTGTGCAATGGTATTTCCGAACCTTTGACATAAGAATAGAATTCACTAAAATATACTCGAACCCAGAAGAAGAAACGCCCGATGCATTTGGAGCTTTCACCTGGAATTTCGATTTTGTGGACGCTAATACGATATATTCGGAAAAACAGATAAACACCTATGTTGGGC
>CAYOGG010000243.1:0-1915 GCA_964403455.1 uncultured Bacteroidaceae bacterium
CCTACAAACGGTGGATTGCCCATGATGTAGTTGTATGGGCACGGGGCGTTGCGGGGTGTCCCCGCAGAGGGGGTTGTGTGAGCAACATCGTGCGAACCAAGGGGGAGACTTCCCCCTTCTAAAGGTTTTAGTGTTTCCCAGTCCATTCTTAAGGCGTTGCCTTCTTTTACGTTTGCGTAACTTTTAAGTGGCAGAAAATTGAGGTTGCGGCCTAGGATTTTTGAAGTTTCTTCCATCATCTGGCTTTCGGCTATCCAGAGGGCGGTTTTTGCTACAACGGTGGCAAAGTCGTTTATTTCTATTCCGTAGAACTGGTGGATTGAGACAAAGATTGTGTCGTCAAAAACATCGAGTGCGTTTTCCTTGAATCGCAGGCGGAGGCATTTGTTTTCCAGTTTTCGGAGGCTTAGATAGCTTTCTGTTAGGAAGTTTCCTGAACCACATGCAGGGTCTAGGAACTTTAAGCTACCAAGTTTCTTTTGAAATTCTATTGCTTTTTCTGTCCGTGGTTTTTCTTGTTTTATTTCGGCGATTTTTTGGTATTCTGCGGTCAAATCATTTAGGAACAGTGGGTCTATTACTTTGTGAATATTTTCTATGCTGGTGTAGTGCATGCCACCACTTCGGCGGGTTTCTGGGTTCAATGTGCTTTCAAAAACGGCTCCAAATATTGTAGGGCTTATTTCTGACCAGTTAAAATCTGTGCTTGCTTTTGTTATGAGTAAGTCTTTTATTTCGTCTGTAAACGGCGGAATAAACTGGTCTTCTTCTGTAAATAGTCCTCCGTTCACATATGGAAAGGCTGCAAGTTCTTCTTCAAGAAATGGATCTCTTTCCTCTATCTTTGTATCTAGAATTTTAAAAAGTGAAATGAGGGCTGCACGTAGGTCTTTTGCATTGTAAGATTTTAAGTAGTCGCCGAACATTGATTTATGTCCGAAGATTCCAGCGTCTTCTGCATATAAACAAAATACAAGTCGGACGCAAAGCATGTTCAGGCTTTTAAGGCATTTTTCTGTATCAAGATTTTTTGCAAGATTGTATTGGGCTAACAATTTGTCGTAAATAAGTCCTACAATTTCGCCCGCTTTAATAGAAAGCTCTAGTTCTTTTTTTAGGTGTACATTGACTGTTTCTGTCAAAAAGGAAAGTCTGTAGTATTCTTTCTCTAAGTTTTCAAGATGAATTTCCTCTGGTTCACCGTTTGGTTGTTCCATATCGTACACAAGGAATTCTGAAAAATTGCATGTTATAACCCATCGAGGATGTTGCGAAAGAGGAAGCCCTGCAATGTATTTTTTTGCTTGCTGGAAAGGATTTAGGAGTGTTCCGTCTGACTGGCGGATTGGTTCACGCAAATCTTTTGATGAACTTTTCTGTTCTATCATAATTTTTGTTGACGGAATGTATGCGTCTATAAAATTTGTGATTGTCTTTTCAATAAAGGTGTCTTTTATCCGGTTTTCAAAGTAAATAAAGTTTGTAAAGTCCTGCACTCCGAATACATTACACAATAGGTCTATCCAGAATTTCTGGCTCTCTCCCTTTTCGTATCCGTGTCCACTCCAGTCTTCACTAAATTTTTTTGCTGATTTTTGTTGCTCTATCTGTGTCATTGTATAATTTTAGCACAAGCGGAAAATAAATACATTATTAATCTGCTAAAATTGAAAACAACAGATATTTTTTGGGATAACTTAACTATATTCGCACAATACAAACTGATTATCTGGAAATTAATTCCGATAATGTTTTGTACATTTTTCGAGGGTCTACAGGCTTGCTTAAATGGGCGTTCATTCCTGAATCAAGGCTTCTTTTTACATCTTCTTCAAATGCATTTGCACTCATTGCAATAATAGGAATTAATTTTGCATCTTCTCTATCCAAGGCGCGAATTGCTTTTGTAGCTTCA
>CAYOGG010000244.1:0-1910 GCA_964403455.1 uncultured Bacteroidaceae bacterium
CCATATCGGCACCGAAACGTTTGCACAACAGACGAAATGCCTGATCCGTAACATCCTCCATGGGAGCCAGCATGACCGGCCTCTCACCCAAATCGATCTTTCCTATCTTCATATCCGTTCAAAATCAACGCGAAGGTAGCGAAAGATTATATATGTCATACCGAGATTCAAGCGAAATAGATCTTATTGGCTGATATCATGTTATTGGGTACAGTAATCCGAAAGGTAGCGTTTCAGTAAAAAAGCGCAATAGTATGGTAGAGTCAAGATGTCATTTACATAACCAATATTTGCATCAGCTAGTTTTATTCCCCACTTAATATCAGTATATTTCTCGCTTTGTATTAATGTTTTCAATGACTTTGAAGAAGCATTGCCGGACTTTACTTCGATCGGGACCAAACTGTCATTTGTGCGCATAAAGAAGTCCTCTTCTAATGTTGAGTCCTGACGTTTATAATAAAACAATCCGGCTCCCGATTTAGTCAATGCTTCAGCCACGATATTTTCATAAAGCGCACCCTTATAAGTTCCTAAATTGCAATTTTTACGAAGATCATCTTGTACCTCTTCATCTAACAGAGCAATTAACAATCCGGTATCCGCAAAATACAATTTATATTTATTATCATCGTAGTTTCCTTTTAGCGGTAGTTCCGGAAAGTTCATACAATAGCACACCAACACCACTCCTGCATCATTCAGCCACTCGATACATCCCCAATAATCCTTAGTCTTGGCTCCGGAAGCAACTTTTGAAATTTGGAACTTTTTGTTGTCATGTCCGAGTTGAACCGGTATGTGATTGAATACGTTTAGTATTCTGGTTTGTTCAACACCTTCTACATATTTGCGTACGTCCTCCTTATAGTCGCCTACTAACTGCTGTTGCATTTCTAAAATTCCCTCGAAGGTACCGGTTTGGATATGACTACTCACAATAGCGGGCATTCCACCTACAAGGCAATAGTCTCTAAACAACCCCATATACAGCTGTTGTTCCAGCATCGAAAAAGGTTTTCTCTCTCTGATATGTGACATCCATTCGTCTTCTATCTCGGTATCATAACCTTTAGCCCAAAGGAACTCCTCAAAATCCATCGAACGCATCACAAAATCTGTTTTATACCCCACGCTGTTGCTCTCAATTTTACGATAATTCACACCCAAAAGCGATCCGGAGCACACTATATCATAATCGCCCCCAATCTTAAAGAATTTCAGAGATGTCGCTATATCCGGAAAATCCTGAAGTTCATCAAAGAACAGGAGTGTCTTTCCAGGCTTAAATCTAACTTGCGTGTTGAGTCGTGAGATATTCTTACATATCTGTTCCGGTTTATATCCATCCACTGTGATTTGCTTATATTGAGGCTCTTCTACGAAGTTTATGTAAATCACATTTTCGTAATTCTCATTGGCAAAGTGCATTATGGATTCGGTTTTCCCAATTTGCCGAGCCCCTTTGACTATCAATGGATTATGGCCATAATTTCGTTTCCATTCCAATAAAAAATCATCTATCTTTCTTTTTAGATATTTCATATTTCCTAAAATTAGAGCGACATATTGGCGCAAATATACTAAAATCATAGCGACATTCATATATTAGAGTACCAAAATTAGAGCCAACTTAAAGATTAATAAGTATTTTTGTACTAGCCCGAAAAAGTAGACACGGATTTTTTTAAGTTGTTAATAATTTACCAAAGTAGACTTTGGCATTGATTTCAGTTGTTTTGTTTTACAAAAGTAGACATTTCTGATATTTTCACTCATTGTCCTTTGATAAAAGTAGACACGACGTTCAAGCTGCTACTTACACTCTCCATCTGAACGCCTTGATTTATCTACCGTACCCCTAGTTTTCAACCATTTATTATCAATACTTGAAAGGATCCCTAAGAAGG
>CAYOGG010000245.1:0-1908 GCA_964403455.1 uncultured Bacteroidaceae bacterium
CGAGCGCCTTAGATTACTCATCCTACCTACCTGTGTCGGTTTCCGGTACGGTCTTTCAAGCCTAACTTAGGTACTATTTCTCGTCACCTTAATTACGTCCGCTTCGCTTTGACTTTCTCTCTGCTACTTGTCACGGCTCATCTCAGAGGCTATTTTAACCGCCTCCTCATAAACTTACCGCTTAAACCGGGACAACCGTCGCCCGGCCGGATTTCACTTCATGCGTCATACCATAAAAACTTGAAAGGTATTGGATTATAAACCAATTTCCCATCGACTACGACTTTCGTCCTCGCCTTAGGGGCCGACTTACCCTGGGCAGATTGCCTTTACCCAGGAAACCTTAGGTTTTCGGCGGACGGGGATCTCACCCGTCTTTTCGTTACTTATGCCTGCATTCTCTCTTCCATCTCCTCCAGAATCCCTCACAGGTATTCCTTCATCGGTTAATGGAATGCTCCCCTACCAATCACATCTTTTGATGTGAGTCCGGAATTTCGGTATTATACTTAGCCCCGTTACATTGTCTGCGCACAAATGCTCGACCAGTGAGCTGTTACGCACTCTTTTAAGGAATGGCTGCTTCTAAGCCAACCTCCTGGCTGTCTATGCATTCGCACTTCATTTTACACTTAGTATAATTTGGGGACCTTAATTGCCGGTTTGGGCTGTTTCCCTTTCGACTACGAACCTTGGCGCACGCAGTCTCACTCCCATACGCTGGCTAACGGCATTCAGAGTTTGATTGAAATCGGTAGAATTTAACTTCCCCTCATTCATCCAGTGCTTTACCTCCGTTAGCTTTATATGAGGCTGTCCCTAAAGGCATTTCGGGGAGAGCCAGCTATTTCCAGGTTTGATTAGCCTTTCACTCCGAGTCACAAGTCATCACTACCTTTTTTAACAGATTACTGTTCGGTCCTCCACAAGGTTTTACCCTTGCTTCAACCTGCTCATGACTAGATCACCTTGGCTTCGGGTCTACGACATGCAACTTTTTCGCCCTTATCAGACTCGCTTTCGCTTCGGCTCCGTGGCTTCTACCACTTAACCTCGCTGCATACCGTAACTCGCAGGTTTATTCTACAAAAGACACGCCACTACCCTTTCGGGCTGTGACATCTTGTTAGTTTATGGTTTCAGGTTCTATTTCACTCCCTTTAACAGGGTTCTTTTCGCCTTTCCCTCACGGTACTTGTTCACTATCGGTAGCTGTTTAGTATTTAGTCTTGGATCGTGGTCGACCCAGATTCCGACAAGGTTTCTCGTGCCCCGCCGTACTTAGGTACTGCATCAAGAAGTCCATTTGGTTTCGTATACGAGGCTTTCACTCTCTTTGGCAGGCCTTCCCAGACCTTTCCACTACCAACTGGTTTTTTCTAACTTCTCGGGTCATCCCCATGCAGCCCTGCAACCCCACTTTCGTGGTTTGGACTTTTCCCCGTTCGCTCGCCGCTACTTGGGGAATCTCTTTTGATTTCTATTCCCGTGTTACTTAGATGGTTCACTTCACACAGTGTGACTTCACTGGCCTATATATTCAGCCATTGTGATGACGGAATCGCTTCCGCCGGATTACTCCATTCGGTCATTCGGGGGTCACTGGATATGTGCTCCTAACCCCGACTTTTCGCAGCTTATCACGACCTTCTTCGCCTTACAGCTCCTAGGCATCCACCATAAACCTATATTCGCTTGACCATATTATTATTTCCGCTCAACCCTCTTTTCGCTTCCATCACCCTTTTTATTCAAGCTTGATGACTTTCACTCGCTAGTTGAGTTTCCTTCACTTTCCACGGATTTTACTCCGCTTCTCGTTTCCTTCCTTCGTAATTTCAAAGACCTTGTAAACTTCCCTATAACAGTACAGGGAAAGAAAGTTATGTTTCGGCTATTGTTGTGTGT
>CAYOGG010000246.1:0-1904 GCA_964403455.1 uncultured Bacteroidaceae bacterium
ACCATCTATACAATACCATACTTCATTGTCCATTACAATAATTGCATCGCTCCCGGATAGCGTTAATTTACTTTCGGGAACAAAAGGTTAGAATCCACCTGTGATAATTGATTTTAGATTTGTTTCCTTGATTGTAATCTATTTTTATTGTTCTTTCCATACCTTTTTCTGCTTTATGATTTTACGTATGGGAAATACAGAACTCAAGGATTCCCTTTGGCTAAAGCCCTTGACTTCTGTATTTCTCATACTTTCTCTTGTAATTAAGCAGAAAAAGGTATTCTTCTAGGCATCTAATGCCTGATGTACCAAATCTTTTAGCCACCGCATACTATGTTGCTCCAGTCCCGGAATTATTCCCTGCATCTGCTCCGCATAGTTCCATCCAGACTGTTTTTTGCGTAATTCTTTTATCAGCTCTTCCTGTTCTTGTATATGTTTTTCCTGCCTCTTTTTCTTCTTTTGATATTTTAGAAGATCGATTACTTTTCCGCCATTCCAATGATACGCTCTAAGTTGCGACATCTGATGACATCCCCATTCACTCCAGCCCATAGGACGACTACTCATTCTGTCACTTAATACATGGCTAACCTGACCCTCTGCGCAACATTTCCAGCATCCACCCGGTTCTTCCACACGTATCTTTATTCCATCCCACTGATTCAATAAATATCTAAGTGCTCCTTCTACTTCCTCATATTTATTTCCTGGTTCTGTTATCTCTAAAATTCTTTTATAAATGTCTTTGAGTCCCTTTTTATCTGCTTTATTTACAGATTTCCATATCTCGCTTTTTACGTCATCGGCACTATCTAACAGGTGGGTTACCGATGTATTAATATATTTCATCATATGGAATTTATCTAATACAAACCGACTATTTTCTATTACCTGTGTTCCTGCCTTTATCCATGCTCCGCCATCTCCAGCGATATATACTCGTTCCAAAATTTCTGTATCATAATTCTTCTCGATATAGTCACGTACCTGTTCCCAAAACTTTATATTTTCTGCTTCTCCCTTATAGACTCCACTAAAGGTCTTTTTTCCCACCAAGCGATATCTCGGATTCTTTGATTGCTCCCCAAATTCATTGATCACATCTTCATATACGACAACTACCTTTGAGATAATCGTATTTATTTTATTCCCAGCACTGTTTTCCACAAGATCTCCTTTTTTCTTCCAAAACTGTGCTGCTACATGATCCTCATCTGCGACGATATGAAGATTTTTCAATTTCTTTTTTTCTGCTGATTCTGGGTTTGGATATTCAATCACCGTCCCATGTACCAATTCTTTTACAGCCTGTTTGCTGGCTACTTCTGTTGGACTAGCTGCCTTGCCCCCTTTTGCATAACTTGAAAGTATGGTTTCCTCTAATACCTTTGCAGCCGCTCCTAGTGTAATACGCTGATGGCTTTCTAAGCCTAATATCATATCCAACAGATAAATGTACTTTCCAGTCCTTTTGTCTGCAAACCCTGTTCGATTGAAATGTAGCATTCCAGCTATATCCAAGAGTTCTTTCGGCTCATTCCTCTGTTCAATCGTCCAATGTTGTTTTCTTACCAGACTTTCCCGGATTGTTTCATCCAATTTTTCATACATTTCACTAATCCATCTACAAGCCAGTGTGTTAAGACGAGTAACCACCTCATGAGATAGGTCATCTGCATCTTTTTCCCCTGTAAGAATCATCCCCATAACTTTTTCAACTTCTTTAATGTCATTTTCAATAAACTGTAGTATACTTTGATACATAGAAAGCACCTTCCTTTGGATAATTTTTGATTTGTCGTAAAACCAATCTTATCACAAAGTGGTGCTTTCTTCTTTTGTTTATATTTAGTTTACATAATGTAATGCAACTATATACCCGAAAGTAACGTTACGCTATT
>CAYOGG010000247.1:0-1899 GCA_964403455.1 uncultured Bacteroidaceae bacterium
GAGGAATTGGAACGTAAGCTCAATGACTCTTCATCTCCCACTTCTTTTTATCAGTCCAGGATAGAACAGAATGAATCTTTTGAGCCCGTTGAGGAAAACTTTCCGTGCTTTCAGTATCAAAACAGGTTCATTATCACTTCGTCCGCTTCCGGCCTTATGATAATTGATCAGCATAGGGCGCATGTCAGGATTCTTTTTGAGCGTTACAAGACTCAGTTGAAAAACGGCGAAGTCGTGTCGCAAGGTCTTCTATTTCCGGAGATGTTTCAACTGTCTACTTCAGATGCCGCATCTTTTCAAAACCTAAAGGAGGATCTAACCTCTCTCGGATTTGATATCTCTGATATGGGCCACGGTGCAGTGGCTGTCCAAAGTGTCCCTGCCGGGCTTGAGAATATGGATTACGAGAAACTGCTCGTTGATATGATTGCCGCATCCGGTGAGAATGGTACTGAAAGCGGTGATTCTCAACGCGAGAAAATGGCACAATCAATGGCAGAAAAAGCTGCAATCAAGAATGGCAAGATACTTACAACTGATGAAATGAACGAAATAATCCGTTGTCTTAAGTCTTGCGAGATGCCTTCACGTACTCCTGACGGTAAGACCGTATACATCATCCAATATCCCGAGGCTCTCGATCGAATGTTTTGATATTGGCAGCTCGTTATTCGCTTTATTCCTTACATCAATATTTGAGAAAGGAGCTTTACAGTAGTGCAAAGGTGTAATCAATACACTCTAAAACCTATAATCTTTCTAACCTCTTTTAGTGTAGCTGAAGCACTTTCTCTGGCTCTCTCAGCTCCGGCTCTGGCAACACGTTCTAACAAAGCATTGTTATTAGAATATTCCTTTATTCGCTCTCTTATTGGGTCTGTAGCCTTTATTATGTCTTCAGCCAACTGTTTCTTCAAGTCGCCGTAACGGATTGAGCAGTCGTTCCACTTTTCGTCAAAATATTGGTAAGTTTCTTTTTCCGATACGATATCGAGTAGCGTGAATAGGTTCTGTATTACTTCAGGTTTTTCGCTGTTTGGCATTGTGGGACCTCCGTCGGTAACAGCTTTCATTACTTTTTTGCGTATTACTGAAGCTTCATCACATAGGTATATGCAGTTACCCTCAGATTTACCCATCTTGCCTGAACCGTCCAATCCAGGAACTTTCAATCCACCTTCACCAGCAAGAGAAAAAGATGCCGGTTCCGGAAAGAGGTCTGTATTATACATCTGATTGAAACGTCGTGCAAATTTGCGTGTCATCTCCATATTTTGTTCCTGATCTTTTCCTACCGGAACCATATTTGCTTTATGAATAAGAATATCTGCAGCCATCAGAGTCGGATATGTAAGCAGGCCGGCATTGACGTTATCAGGTTGTTTACGGGCTTTATCCTTAAATGATGTTACACGTTCCAATTCACCAAGATAAGCATTCATATTGAGATATAAGTACAGTTCAATTACTTCAGGTACGTCACTCTGTACGTATATTGTAGCTTTCTCAGGATCCAAACCACAAGCAAGATATTCAACCAATATGGTACGGGTGCTATTCTGAATGCCCTCAGGTGTAGGACTGGTAGTCAATGAGTGCCAATCTGCTATAAAAAAAAGGCATTTGTATTTTTCCTGTAACTTAACAAAACTGGTTACTGCCCCGTAGTAATTACCTATATGCAGATTACCTGTTGGCCTTATGCCACTGAGAACTATTTCCATTTGGATGCTATTTTGTAAACTTTTCCGCGAAGATACCTCAAATAATAGACGTGAAAAAAAAAACCGGAAAAAAGTCTATAAAAAAGTCTGCAAAAGTTTTTGAGGATAAATAAAAGTGCATATCTTTGCACCGCTTTCGAAAAGCAAGGGCGTTTAGCTCAGCTGGTTCAGAGCA
>CAYOGG010000248.1:0-1870 GCA_964403455.1 uncultured Bacteroidaceae bacterium
GCAGTTGTACACTTGCAGTATTCACATTGACACCAACCTGATTTACACAGTTCATAACCGTCTGATCCAACGCGCGCTTCAGCTCCGTCTGATCCACATCATACTGATATTGGCCTACACCGATAGATTTAGGATCTATCTTAACAAGCTCTGCCAAGGGATCCATCAAGCGGCGACCTATGGAAACCGAACCGCGAACAGTGACATCATAATCGGGGAACTCTTCTCGAGCCAGCTTTGATGCCGAATATATCGAAGCACCATCCTCACTTACGGAAAAAACTAAAACCTCACGGTCAAATCTTATATTTGTCACAAGTGCCTCTGTCTCCCTGCCTGCAGTACCGTTACCTATTGAAATAGCCTCAATCTTATATTGTTCAACCAATTTCTGTAACTTACGTACGGCATCACTAATCTCATTCTGTGGAGCATGAGGGTAAATCGTTTCATTATGAAGCAGATTTCCTTGAGCATCTAAACAAACCACCTTACATCCGGTTCTAAAACCGGGGTCTATTGCCAAAACACGCTTCTGACCCAATGGTGGAGACATCAGAAGTTGTTTCAGGTTCTCGGAAAAAACGCGTATTGCCTCTGCATCAGCCTTAGCCTTTGAGGAAGCAGCAAACTCGGTTTCAATAGAAGGTTCAAGGAGACGTTTAAACGCATCATGTATGGCGACCTTTACTATTGCAGCCGAAGCAGTATCGTTCTTGATAAACTTACTATTCAATTTCTCTATGGCACTATCGGTATCCGGAATTATAATGGATACTTTAAGAAAACCCTCATTCTCACCTCTACGTAATGCCAACAATTTGTGAGAGGGGCAACGTGATAATGGAGAGCTCCAGTCGAAATAATCACGATACTTATCGCCTTCTTCTTCTTTCCCTTTTATAACCTTGGAAACAATCAGAGACTCAAATCTGAAAAACTGACGAATGCAGATGCGTGCTATCTGGTCTTCACTTACCCACTCAGCCATAATATCGCAGGCACCTTCCAGTGCCTCCTCTTTTCCTGAAACCTTATCGCCGACATAATGCCCTGCCAACTCCCAAATATCTCCCTCATTCTGAGCCATTATCATTTTGGCGAGCGGTTCAAGACCTTTATCACGTGCTACACCGGCTCTTGTTCTGCGTTTCGGCTTATACGGCAGATAAATGTCCTCCAATGAAGCCGAATCTGAACACTGCACTATTCTATTCTTCAAATCCGGGGTCATTTTCCCCTGCTCCTCAATAGTTCTGATGATAACGTCCTTACGTTTCATCATCTCATCGAACTTATCGGATGCAACCGAGATATCGCCGATCTGAACCTCATCAAGACCATCAGTAGCCTCTTTTCTATATCTGCTGATAAAAGGAATAGTACACCCGTCATCCAAAAGACGAATAGTGGCAGCCACTGATTTTTCTGCAACTCCCAGAATTTTTGAAATATATTGTTCTTTAGATACCATCAAAATATGTAATAAATGATTCAACATCAAGCATTTTCTGTTCTCCGTTCTTCATATCCTTAAGAGTCACCATGCCCTTTTGAAGTTCATCGCTGCCTACTATGGCAACAAACGGGACCTCTAACGCATTGGCATAACTCATCTGTTTCTTCATCTTTGCATCATCAGGATAGAGTTCCGCGCTCACACCTGCTCTACGCAGGCGATCCAACAAAGTCAGACAAAACTCAGCCTCCTTATCTCCAAAATTCAACATCAACACTTTTGTACCGGTAACTGCCTCCTTCGGATAGAGATCCAACGTATTCAGTACATCATAGATACGATCCGCACCGAATGAAATACCCACACCGGATATTCCGGGCATACCGAATATACCTGTCAGGTTATCATAAC
>CAYOGG010000249.1:0-1851 GCA_964403455.1 uncultured Bacteroidaceae bacterium
TGACGGCAATAACTTCCGTCCCGACGTAGTGGTACATTTTCCCGAAGGTCGTTCTGTCGTAATCGACTCTAAAGTCTCCCTCACCGCCTATTCAGATGCAATAGCCGCCGAGGACGAAGCCCAGCGTGACCGACTCCTCAAAGAACATGCCCGTAGCGTCAGACGCCATGTAGATGAACTTGCACAAAAAGACTACAGCAAAATAGTCAGTGACTCCATAGGATTTGTACTGATGTTCATACCCAACGAAAACAGCTACATCACCGCCATGAAGCAGCAACCCGACCTAAGCAGATATGCCTACCAGAAGCACATCATCATCATATCTCCAAGCAACCTGATGATGGCATTGCAATTGGCCTACAACCTGTGGCAATACGATCGTCAGAATAAAAACGTTGAGAAGATAGTCAAAACAGCATCCGAACTATACGACAAAGTAGCCGGCTTCTCCGATACATTCCTTGACGTGGAAGCTCAAATTGCCAGACTGTCATCATCCTTCGGAAAAGCCAAAAACCAACTGTACGAAGGCAGCGGCAATGTAATGAAACGTATGGAAAATCTGAAATCACTTGGCATCACACCGAAGAAACAAATCAAATCCATAGAGGAATCTACTGAGGAATAGCATTTTATAGTGTTTATTCAAAAAAGATCTATAACTTTGATGCAATTAACCAACTGAAATTATAAACATCAAAAGTTATTATGAGAAGGAACATTTCCAGTTTACTTATTGTAGCCTTATTATTGGGTAGCACATTAATTCAGTCATCGTGCTCTGATAAATCGTATTATGCATTCCCTGTCAAGGAGATCGATTTTGTCAATAAGACAGATAGTGTTTTAGTAGGAGAAAAACTAAATATATCTGTTCTTGCTCCGCGAAATATTATGGTTTGTGATTCGCTAATACTAATATTGTCTTCAGATCCTAATGGACAACTAAAAGTATTTAGTTTATCATCAATGAAACAAATTGCAAATTTGTGTTCAAAAGGACGGGCAAAAAATGAGTTCACCCAGCCAATGTTTGTGAGTAATAATTATCAGATTATTGATGGAGACATCCATGTTCAGATATATGACAATGATTATACTTTCAAAGACGTAAATGTATCAGAATCGATAAGAAAACAATCTACGATAGTTACAGAAGCCTACGAATCTCCTTATCCATTAAATTCTAAAATGATCTTTATTGATAATCAGATCAACAAAAGATTTGTATGTTTTCCAGCAGGTCAATCACAGAGTGATGGAAATATAACTCTTCCTCCTCGTTATACTATAGAAATCAATGGAAATGAGAACAATAAATTGAAAGTATTCCCGAGAATTAGAGAAAGCGTCAATCCTGAAGATGCTACTTACGGCTATTTTGGTTCATTACATAAACATCCCAATAAAAACATAGTTGTTCAAACTTTAGAATCTATGGATTATTTGTTGTTCTTTGATCTGGACAAAAATAAAAATTGGGCTATTCATCAAATTGGTTCTACATCCTTTGATGATGTGGTGCAACCCACGGATTTTGATGCTATTGAATATACTCACTTTTTAGGTTTTGCATGTACATCGGATATAATTATGACAACATATATCGCAGGAGACTATAGCGTAAATGTTTCAGATTATTTTTCAGAATCAAAGCCGGAGTTGTTGTTTTTCGATTGGGATGGTAATTATTTAGGAGGAGTAAAATTAAATCAGCGTACTACTCGATTTTCATATGATAGTATTCACCAAAGAATAATTGCATCTGATTATTCGAATGAAGTATTGTATTCATACGATATAAGTAAAATACTTTCATCTTTCAGTAAATAAAGAAACTATATCGTA
>CAYOGG010000250.1:0-1846 GCA_964403455.1 uncultured Bacteroidaceae bacterium
AGATGTTCCTGCGTCGAAAGGTCAATATATTTCATTCCAACAAGAATATTGAAAGTAAACACGTTACCAAATTTTGTTACATACCAAATTTTTCCATTTTTCACATAATTTCCTGAATTTAAAAGAATACAATTTTGTTCTTTTTTATATGAGAAATCATTTCCTTTCCATAGACCTTCATTAGCTTCTTCTATACAAATTGTGTAATCTGTATTCTTTTCCATTTCAAGCCAATAAATAGAATCTTTTAAAGAAATCTGAAAACTATCTCGGATAGAGTAAACTTGTTCCAAATCGCTATTGTTTTTTTCTGTGCCATAACTCAACTTTACCAATGCTTTTGGACCATTAGTTTTGTTATGGATATCAACTATTCTTCCGTCTATTTCATACAATTTATCATTTGCAGAAAAAAGCACTGCATACGAAATGAGTAAAATGATGAATGATATGCTTAATTTTTTCATAAACAACCTACTTGTCTTTAAAACATTTCTCACTATTGCGAATACATTCCCACTGATTTTCTGTTGCGTATGGTGGCAATCCATTGTTGCTGAAACTAAAACGTTCGTTTGTTCCGGTTTCTACAACGAATAAAGGTCTATATCGAATACGCTGCCCAGAAGGTATTTTCCAAAACATAATGTTTCCCTCATCAAAAGCAAATGTAGGAAAAAAATGTTCTGTATTGATATTACTTAAGTTGTCTTACTAAACGTAATCCTTGAAAGGTTTTTATTGCTCCGTTTCTTGCATCACAATGTGCACTGAGATTCATGTTTTCAAGTGAATCAGTCAAAAAGCCACCTTTGCATGTTGTAAATCTTTCGTAATCATATAGATTTTTATTCTCCAATATGACATTTTCACATACCAATCCCATCATATCATAGAGTCCAAATGCGTTAGGCTTCAGCATTCCAACTGGTTGTGAATTTTGTTTCCATTCTCCGCATGATTCTTTTTTCCATTCATTGCTTTTTGTTGATATAGGATCATTTGGATTATGGTTACCAAACCAAGCGTATTGTGCGGCCAAATTGGAATCTTTTAGGTTCCCCCAAATATTGGCGTAATTTTTTTTGTCACCGCCTCTAGCTAAGGCCATCCATTCGTCATAATATGGCAGGCGATAACCATTAGCTTTTTTGTTGATTTTTACAAAAATCATATCCCAATCAGAATTTGATTTGAAAAAAGTGAATCCTTTAATGTAAAAATCACTATTTTTTTTGTTAGATGAAAAATTGTCTGGATTATTGTCTATCTTTAATGTGTAAACTGGCTGCAAGCCATCTCTTATGCTTCGATTATTCGCATAAATAAAGGCATTGTACAGAAATACACGAATTGCAGCGGAATCGTGAATGTCGCATAAATCATTTTTTCCCATCCCCTTCTTTTTTTCAATCCAAAAATTATAATTTTCAGGATATTCATCGTTTGTCTGCGATGGGATTGAATCCCATAAAACTTGGATAAATTCACATTCTGTCACTTTATATACATCTACAGCAAGAACTTTGTTTATTTTTTCGAATCTTGCTGGATCACGATCGTGTATTTGCCCGTATTGATTGGTGCTAATATTAACCATTGAATATCCGAGAAGGTGATCCTGCTTTGACAAATCTATATATTTCATCCCAACAAGAATGTTGAATGTGTAAACACTACCCAATTTGGTCGTGTACCAAATTTTCCCATTTTTGACATATTTCCCTGAATTTAAAAGAATACAATTTTGCTCTTTTTTATATGAGAAATCATTTCCTTTCCATAGGCCCTCATTAACATCTTCTATACAAATTGTGTAATCTGTATTCTTTTCCATTTCAAGCCA
>CAYOGG010000251.1:0-1840 GCA_964403455.1 uncultured Bacteroidaceae bacterium
TATATGAATGACAGTACAATAGATTGGGTAGATGTCATTGATCAAACTCTTTTTGTTCAAAAAATGGATTCGGCTCATTTCAATCAGATTTCCGGACGTGAGATGAAGGCTTATTTCGCTAATGGAGAAATTCATAGAACTGATGTGGATGGTAATGTGCTGGTAATATATTATCCTGTGGACGAAGATAGTACGATGATTGGAATGAATACTACAGAGGCCTCTTTTTTGTCTGTGTTTTTTGTAGATAAAGCTGTTAACAGGATAGTAATTACAAAGAGTTCCAGCGGTGTGTTGTATCCTATGGATCAACTGGAACAGGATAAGATGTATCTTTCAAATTTCAATTGGTTTGAAATATTACGTCCATTTAATAGATGGGATGTCTTTAATTGGAGAGGCAAGCAGGCTTCGGAAAAGTTAAAGACTACAATTCACAGAGAGGTGCCATTACCAACACTTAGAAAGAGATAAAAATGGGAATGTTTAATATTCGAGAACCCCGTCGTTTCGAGCATAAGTATATTTACTATGATGAAAGGAAGGAGAAATTGGAGAAGATTGAAGAAAAGGCAAAAAGGGAATTGGGTATGTTGCCGGAGGAGCCTTTTAAGCCTGAGGATATTCGCGGTAAGTTTGTAGAAGGCACCAAACACCTGAAAAAACTTAAAGAGTCCGGAGGTTCGCGTTTATCTACAAAGGTCGTGATTATCTCATTGATAGTACTTATACTATTATTGCATTATCTTATAACGGGTGAGATTTTATTCTGAGTAATCCTTTGTGTTATTATGAGTGAGGTAATAAAAATTCTGTCAACAGAGGTCGCAGGTCAGATTGCTGCTGGAGAGATAGTCAATCGTCCGGCATCAGTAGTTAAAGAATTGGTCGAAAATGCAATCGATGCCGGTTCAACCGATATTCAGGTGCTACTTACCGATGCGGGACGTACTTCTATTCAGGTTATTGATAATGGTTTAGGTATGTCGCCAGTCGATTCCCGTCTATGTTTCGAATGTCATGCTACATCGAAGATAAGAACGTCCGACGACCTTTATTCACTCACTACATTCGGTTTCAGAGGAGAAGCATTAGCATCTATCGCTTCTGTTTCTGAGGTAGAACTTAGAACTCGTCAGCAGTCGGACGAGATAGGAACTTCTTTGATAATTAGTGCTTCTAACTTTGTTTCTCAGGAACCTATAGCTTGTCCTTTAGGATGTAATTTTATTGTTAAGAATCTTTTTTTCAATGTACCTGCCAGACGTAAGTTTCTGAAAAATAACCAGACAGAGTTCGGCCATGTACTTAAGGAAATAGAAAGAGTCTCATTGGTACATCCCGAGGTCTCTATATCTCTATTCCATCAAGGAGAAGAAGTAGTTTCATTACCTATTTCGTCATTGAAACAACGTATTATAGGTTTGTTCGGTAAAAAAATGAATCAAATACTTCTCCCGGTAGAGGTACATACGTCAGTTGTAGATGTTAACGGCTTTTGCGGAACCCTTGGAAGTACTCGTAAACATGGAGCAGAACAGTTTTTCTTTGTTAACGGTCGTTTTATGCGACATCCTTATTTCCATAAGGCAGTAATGAATGCTTATGAGAAATTGATACCCGAAGGAGAACAGCCAACGTATTTTCTATTTCTAAATGTGCCTAAAAACAGTATTGACGTCAATATTCATCCGTCAAAAACAGAAATAAAGTTTTCTGAGGAACCCATAATATGGAAAATAATCCTGTCTGCAGTAAGTGAGGCAATCGGGAAGTTTGAGGAGATGCCGAAGATTGATTTTGATACGCAAGATATGCCGGATATACCTGTCTTTGACGG
>CAYOGG010000252.1:0-1818 GCA_964403455.1 uncultured Bacteroidaceae bacterium
CAAGACGTATGTAATCCAATCTGCCGGATATGCCGGCATTTCCATTGTGTGTCAACTCAACAATGCTGTTAGCTGAAAACATGTCATTACACATAATGGACATCTCCGCTACAGAAGCAGATTCTTCACCACTCACCGGAGGAATATACAGCGAGCCTGCATCTTTGCCATTGACTTTTATCGATACGGTTGAAGATTTACTGCCGTCAGCCGCAAAAGCCAATGTAAGTTTGACGACATCATCGGTTATTCCTTCTAAAGAAAATTGATATTGCCTTGTATTAATATTCTGATAATCATAGCTCTCAAAGAACCTGCTACCGGAATGATACCAACTGAACTCATCCTTCTCATACAAAGCATAATCCGAATATTTATCCATTGTCACTCCATCAATATTAGCAGGCTGCTCTTCAGTAACAGATAGAGGCTCTAGAGTATCCGACTCGGTAAGAAAATAATACCCGGCTACCGAATACGGATTTATAGAATGATAGGAATAGTTATTATAGTCCGTGCTCCAGGAGATAGGACCTTTAGCATAAAACAACATATATCCTGCACCTCTCCTTAGCGGTTGCTGGATGATGTCGTCAGGGATATTCTGTATACCGTACTCACTAAGCTTTGCTCCGCCATATCCGAAAAGTCTTACATTGTCGGGCTTATTGAAACCCATTTTTCTCAATGATTCATCGGATATTTTGAATATACCTGTCTGGGAAACTTTGATCTTCACCCATTTGCCTTCAGATAACTTGGATTTTGAGGTATAACGCTCTCTCTCAGACACTGCACTACTCTGAATGCCGGGAGCCATCTCACTCTTACGTTTTTTTGTTATAAGCGGCCTGAAAGAGTGAATGCCATAGTACTTTCCTTCACGGAGTACAATAGGAATAAAACTCACATCCAATGATGCCTTCTTAGCCGACACTCCCAAATAGCTGTCAATAACAGGCCAATCGGTAATGGAAGGAGTGTACTCTGAAACATGTAAACGATTAATCTGCTCCTTTGTCAATGGTACAAGTTCCGGATATTCTATTTCGCAAGAATAGCTGAATGATTCATAATCCGATTGCGGCTCTACCTGAAAAGAAAAGCGAGGAACCACCGTATCCGCAAGAAACGTATTCCAGTCAATATTGACAATAGAGTTCTCTTGCGCCGATAAAGAAATCAATCGACACAAAAGAAACAATATGACTGAAACAAACGCCTTTCTCATTATTTATCTCACATGAAAATCCAGTACATTCTTTTCTTCCAGGAACCCTTGCAGATGTTGCCCTATTTTGACCGGCCCCACACCTACCGGTGTCCCTGTAAAAATAAGGTCTCCGGTTTTTAACGTACAGAAAGAACTTACATACTCTATAATCCTTCCTACGGAAAAAATCATGTCACCTGTATAACCCTGCTGAACTCTCTTTCCGTCTATATCCAAATGAAAATTGATATTTTGGAGATTCATTTCTTCTCTCTTCAGTATCATATCTCCTATTACTGCCGATGAATCGAAACCCTTACAGAGTTCCCATGGTAACCCTCTCTTTCTGAAATCATTCTGCATATCCCTGGCAGTAAAATCTATTCCTAAAGTAACTGCATCCCAATATCTGTCTGCAAAACGGGCCTCAATACTCTTGCCGAGACGACATATTCTGACTACCAACTCCGTCTCATACTCTACTCTTTCAGAAAAATCAGGCAGAAAGAACGGACGTCTATTCTTCAGGATCGAGGAATCAGGCTTCATAAAAATGACCGGTTCCTTCGGTATTAATAACGTCTCCCCCAATTCTTTATTGTGCC
>CAYOGG010000253.1:0-1805 GCA_964403455.1 uncultured Bacteroidaceae bacterium
TTGATATTGGTTGTTTGAAGGCATCTTTCAAATGTTACGGAATGGATTATCCGGATTATGAGTATTATGATACTCTCGCGGCATCCAGACGACATTTCGGTAAGGCTCTGCCGAATCATCAACTTCAGACGGTAGCTGCAGCATGCGGCTTTGATCTGACCAATCATCATAATGCACTCGCTGACGCAGAAGCATGCGCTGTGATTGCACAACATATTTTATAATCTGGTTTATTAGTAGTTTTCACAAATATGAGTAATTCATTAATCAAGAATTGGATAGAAGAAGCTCGTCCTAAGACGTTGGCAGCTTCACTGAGTCCTGTAATTATCGCTTGTGCCATTGCATTGAGTGAAGGAGTGTTCATCGCCAATGCCGCACTTTTGTGTATTGGCGTAGCAGTTTTATCTCAGATAGCAAGCAATTTCGCAAATGATTATTTCGACTTCAAGCATGGAATTGACGGTGAAGAAAGACTCGGTCCGGAACGTGCTGTTCTGAAAGGACATATTTCAACAAAAGCGATGCTTATAGGTTCTATAGTAACTGTTGGACTGGCTTGTCTCTGTGGCTTGGGGCTTCTGATGTATGCTGACTGGAAGATAATACTCGTGGGAGTATTCATTGCCATTAGTGTATTCGCTTATTCTGCTGGGCCTTGGCCCCTATCCCAACATGCATTAGGTGATGTTGCGGTATTACTTTTCTATGGTATCATACCCGTCTCTATGACCTATTATGTTATGGCAGGACATTTTTCGCTCAGAAGTCTGTTGTTCTCTATCGGTGTAGGGCTTCTTTCCGTAAACATCCTTATGGTCAATAACTATCGTGATATTGATCAGGATAGGGCTGCAAACAAGATTACAACAGCGGTTCTCTTTGGTCGGAAACCTATTTACGTAGCTTATCTGATTAATGTACTTATATCTTCTTCCATCATTATCATTTTCTCTCAAACGACAGTTGCTGTTATTGCAACTTTGATATCACTGTTTTTGGGAATAACCACATGGATAGAAATGGGTAAAAAAGATGGCCAGGAACTCAATATTCCGTTTGAGCATACAGCACGTAATGTCCTAATATACTCTTTATTATGCGCCATTACTATTGCCGAAGGATTAATACAGACTATGTTGCACATGTTATTCAACTAATACCTAACGTATAGTGGAATAGGCATGATCTATCAGATGAAGTACCAAATCATCTGATATTTCATTGCCTGCAAAGTTTATCTGTATCCAGTGTTTTTTGTTCCAATGCCACGCAGGTTCTATACTCGAATATGAGGCTCGCAATTCTTCCGAGTATTCCGGTTTGCATTTCAATGTGACTAATTTCGTCTCTTTGAGATTGATGCAACAGAAAATTTTGCCATGACGTCTGAATGTTACGACGTCTTCACCGAAAGGCATGTCTTCAGTTACCTCACTAATTGCCATGCAATATTCTCTAATCAATTCGATGTTCATAAGTTGTAAATTTTTAATCAAATAGTTCTTTCTCAATATCCTCCCGCGAAATATCCAACAGTTTGATTTCACGTTTTATCTGTGGTAGCAACTCTTCGTAGAAGGTACTCTTGCGCGATGCCTTGATTTTTTTAAGAGCGGTAGGAGCTACAAAATATCCTATTCCGCGACGATTAATGATGATCTCAGTCAATGTCATACGTTCGTAGGCGCGTACTACGGTGTTAGGGTTGACGGCCATATTGACCGCCATCTCACGAACTGAAGGTATAGGCTCTCCGGCCTTCAGCTCCCCGCTGATAATCTTCTCACCTAAGTAATCGACTA
>CAYOGG010000254.1:0-1802 GCA_964403455.1 uncultured Bacteroidaceae bacterium
TCTCCTCGTATGATAAGTTTTGTAGACCTCCTATAGAGGCTACTGACTTATCTTTTTTGTTGTGTAGATATTGAATATCTTGTTGGATATTCAAAAAAATTATCTACATTGTTGATAAGTTACTTTATAGTCATGGTCCCAGAGGTTACAATAAGTTCTATAGGAACTGTAGCTATGGTCACTGCTTCTCGTCTCCAGCAAAGCTTATGCTATTGCCTAAAAAGCATGCAGCCCTAATGCTACGCTAAGACTTATTACACAAATGCTGCATTCTGGTATCTAGCCACCAGCAGGGTATTTCTGCCAGATAATGCTAATAACGCGAGGTTTAGGGCGGCGTAGTGATCTGGGATAAACCATGATTACATTTTCTTTTATTCTTGCTATGAAAGGTGGTGACTATCCGTGAAAGAACATATCGATTACCTCTCAACGCTTTTTGTTGGGATTGACATTGCATCCCGTATTCATGTCATATCTGCACTTGATTTCAATCAGGACTTTTATATCAAGATGAAGCCTTTTGAAAACACTAAAGAAGGTGCAGGTATTGCTGAAAAAATGATTGCTGATGTACTTGCTGAAAATCATCAGTTTAAATACGTTGTTATCAGCATGGAATCAACCGGATTCTATGGAGTTCATCTGGCTAACTATTTATCAACCAGTGATTTACTAGCTCCATTCTCTGTTCGTGTTTACTGTCTTAATCCTAAGGAAGTTAAGAACTACAAGAAGTCCTTTAATGACATAGGAAAAAACGATGGTATTGATTCCTTTGTGATAGCTGATTTCGCCCGTGTAGGACGTATTACTATTAAGCCTTGGCGTGGTTCTCAATACCTTGCCTTACAACGTCTTACAAGACATCGCATGCACATCACTGAATGTATTACAAGAGAAAAAACATACATGTTAAATAACATTTATCTTAAATTCAGTGAGTACGCTTTACTTCGAGATGGACAGCATCCATTCTCAAATAAATATGGTGCTACAGCAGAAGCTATCCTTACAGAGTACACAACGAATGAAGATATCGTTAACTCATCCATTGAGGAACTTGTTGAATTCATCAACTCTAAAAGCAAAGGTCGCATTGCTGATCCAGAAGAAACAGCAAAGATTGTACAGGCTGCAGCTCGTAATTCATACAGACTTGATAAATGTCTTTATGAACCACTTACGATTTCAATAGCTTCTTCTTTTAATTGCATAAGCTCTTTTGAAAAGGAGTTAAAAGCTATTGATAAAGCAATCCTTCAGACAGTCCAGGGATTAAACCCTGATGAATATACTGTGCTTAATTCCATACCTGGAATAGGTAAGGTTTATTCAGCTGGCATTCTTGCAGAATTAGGCTCAATTAAAGCTTTTCAAAATGCTAATCAACTTGCCAAGTACTGTGGAATCGTTTGGAATGATAACGACTCCGGTGACTTCGAATCTGAAGACTCAAGAATGAGCAAAGCTGGAAACCGTTACTTACGTTACTACATCATAGAGGCTACCGGCAGTGTTATTAATCACTGTCCTGAATACAAAGCCTTCTATCAGAAGAAATATGCTGAAACAAGAAATCATCAGCATAAACGAGCACTCGCGTTGACCTCCCGTAAATTTATACGTCTGCTCTTTGGTCTGCTGGACAAAGGCCAACTCTACTCTCCGGAAAAGAGTAGGTAATCCATATCGAAAATCTAATCTACGTTTTTTTTAGAAAAGCCGTAGGTCTATTAAGGTTACCCTTTTGTCTGAAAATCATTTCAAAATAATTCTTGACTATTTACCAAATTGCTTTT
>CAYOGG010000255.1:0-1792 GCA_964403455.1 uncultured Bacteroidaceae bacterium
ACACGTATATATTTATTGTCAATGTGAATGGCATAATATAATAGAACTTGTTGTAAAGACTCGGAAAAACGAATGCTCGAACCGTATCCGATTTTTTTTGCTTCGATTATTTCCGGTCGTGAAAAGTGGTTTTCGATTGGTTGATCATTATGTATTTTATTGTCGTAAAGAACCTTTCCATTTTCACTTATAATTGTAATTCTGAGGTTCTCCGGGAAAAGAGGACTAGCACTGTCACGTACAGCAACATGTGCATAAAGATCCAATCTTTCTTCGACTAATTGTTTTGTATATGCCTGCTCTCTTCTTTGGTGATAAATCACAACAATCGTAGTGAAAGCTGCGAAAACCATAAAGAAGTAGAGAAACAATTTGGCTTTATATGAGATATTCATCTTCATTAATTTTCAATGCAATAACCATAACCGCTACGATTGACTATCAGTTCTCCTGCCGAATTTATTTTTTTTCTCAGTCTGGCTATGTGTACGTCAACGGTGCGCTCTACAACACAAGAGTCATCCGGCCAAACTTTCTTAAGCAATTCTTCTCTGGAAAAGATATGTCCTGTCTTTTGCAGAAAGAGCGACAAAATGGAAAACTCCGTTTTTGTAAGTTTGATATTTTCTCCATCGACAGAGACATTCTTTGTATCTAGATCAAGAATTATATTTTTAAAATTGATTACGGAACCGTGAGTTGATACTCTTGAAAGAACCGCCTTTACACGTGCTAATACTTCTTTTATTGAGAATGGTTTGGCAATATAGTCATCAGCTCCCACTGAAAATCCTTTCAGAATATCTGTTTCGGTATCAAGTGCCGTAAGAAATATAATAGGAATATTATATCCTTTTTCACGTATCTTCTTTGCAGTATCAAATCCATTAATACCATTCATCATGACATCAAGCAGTATTAAAGAGAAATGATTGCCTGATTCTTCCAGAATCTCCAGAGACTCAATTCCGGAAGCTGCAGTCTTTACGGTGTATCCGTTTTTCTGCAGGTTGAAAGCTAAAATATCCAGCAAATCAATCTCATCGTCAACTATCAGAATATTTTCATTCATTTTTTTGCAGATAAATGTTTACAAAAATAATCAAGTTATATTAAGTTATTAAATAAATGATGTTATGAAAATATTACAATTTATCAAGGAAGGATTTTTTACCGTGACGTACATCTCTTGCCTCAATGAAGAATATAATATCTTCAACAATATTATTTGTACGGTCTCCCATACGTTCTATTCTTTTTATAACTGTGTACAAATATAGTGCAAATTCCGTCTTTTCATTATTTTCTTTAATATATGAGCTCAATATATGGAAGGATTTTGCATTGATTTCATCTAAAATATTATCCATCTCAAGAATCTCATTACATTGGGACGTGTTTTCTTCAATAAGAGACTCTCTTGCCATAGACAACATTTTTGACGCGGTCTGCATCATTTTTTCTAATTGAAGATCTTCAAAAAGCTTTGTCGGAATAGGTTCCTTGAATTTATCTTTTACGCATATGGCAATGTTTTCGGCAAAGTCTGCAATACGTTCCAGATTGTTTGTAATCTTCATCAGAGACAATATAAACCTTACATCAACTGCCACAGGAGAAAAAAGAGTAATGAAATCTGCTGATTCACGATCCAACATCAGTTCGTGGGTATTTACGAAAGGTTCTACGGTAATTACCTCGTGCGCCTTGAGTTTATCTCCGGTACGTAAGGCAATGAATGATTTCTCAACTTGAGATTGGACTATGTTCCACATCTCAATATGATTGCTCT
>CAYOGG010000256.1:0-1782 GCA_964403455.1 uncultured Bacteroidaceae bacterium
CCCGTTTAATTCACTTATTGAGCGTGTTAATGGATGCAAATTGGTGTGGAGTGTCTCACATAACGAAATATTAAAGACTGGAAAAGTGATCCAAATAAATAGTAATCCAGGATGGATACAAGTAGTTCATAATAAAAATATTTCAAATAGAATAAAAGGTAGAAGAATCAGTATTCCGAATTTTGAGAAGGATTTCGGGATCGTTCTGGATAAAGGTAGTGAAGAAAATATGAGGGATATCTTTATTGACAGACACATAAAATATTATTTCCGATTGCTAAGAGACGGTCTTATCATAATATTTAAACAGTTTATTGATCTTCAGAAATTGTCTCACAGGATACATTCATTTAAAAGCAGAATGCTTCATTAAATGATTTAAGGGGGTATCAGTTTTTTTGTGTAAATGGCATTTGTTCATAATGGGACTCTATCCCCAAAATATACTGCAAACTGATTTAAGGCAGATCCCCAATCACGTATCGGCATAGTCCATTTTTTTGAAGCGTTAGTCAATGCTAAAAACATGATCTTGATTATCGCATCGTCATTTGGAAATGCAGCACGGTTTTTAGTTACTTTCCGTAAACTGAAATTTAAAGATTCTATCGCGTTGGTGGTATATATGATTTTACGGATGTCAGACGGATACCCGTAAAATTCATTAAGGTTCTCCCAGTTGTTTCTCCACGACTTCGATATCATCGGATACTTGCTGTCCCACTTTGCTGCAAACTCATCCAGTGCATCAAGACCAAGTTTTTCTGATGGGGCAGTGTATATATTTTTAAGATCAGCACAGAGTAGTTTTCGTTCTTTGTAAGAAACAAACTTTGTAGAGTTTCTTATCATGTGAACAATACAGAGTTGTATGTGAGTTTTTGGAAACACTGCATTGATTGCTTCAGGAAGTCCTTTAAGCCCGTCAATACATGCGATGAGAATATCTTCAACACCACGATTGTTAAGCTCTGTCATTATGCCCATCCAAAATTTTGCGCCTTCTGCTTCTCCGATCCAGAGACCCAGAACATCCTTTTTACCCTGTAAATCAAGCCCCAGAGCGATGTATACTGCTTTTTTGGTCGCCTTTCCATCTGTTCTGCCATTGACTACGAGGGCATCAAAATATACTACAGGGTATGTCTTCTCCAGGAGTCGGCTCTGCCATTCTTTGGCATCGGCAATTACATCAGCCGTAACAGTTGAAACAAGGTCTGGCGACACATCGACACCGTAAATATCTTTTAGATGACCCTGGATGTCGCGCGTAGTCATTCCACGAGCATACATGGATATGATCTTATCATCAAAGCCTTCAAATCTTCGCTGATTCTTTTTTACAATTTGAGGTTCAAATTCGGCATTACGATCACGGGGAACATCTATCGTAACATCGCCAATGTCTGTGAGTAATGTCTTGCTGCTCTTGCCGTTGCGGGAATTGCCAGTACCTATTCCCGCACTGACATTTTTCTCATAGCCGAGATGATCAACCATCTCGGCATTCATGGCTTTTTCAACCAGCCGCTTTGTTAATTGTTTAAGCAGTCCACTTTCGCCAGTGATCTGCTCAGGTTTAAGCTTGCTGAAATCAATATTTTCAAGCAGCTTCTCGATTAAATCGTCTTTCTCTTTGGCCATCTTTTTCCCTCTCCATAAGGTATTTAATATGGCCATTTACACAATCTTTTTTACACCCTCTAAAATTCAAGAATTCGATGATTCAGATAAACTTGATATACTTTTAAATATGAGTAAAGACCCAATGTCACCGACACA
>CAYOGG010000257.1:0-1753 GCA_964403455.1 uncultured Bacteroidaceae bacterium
AGTAATAATTACCATCTATACAGTTTCCGTAGAAAGTTAGATTCTCTGCCTGTATATTTTTGTGGCGAAGTTGATTATATATGTTGTATCTTATGTTTCGCTTAACCAATCCTTTTTTGTCATAGATATGCCATTCATTTATTTTGTTATCGTAGAAAATTATGGATTCACCGGTACGGTCATTATATATCATTTGCGGATATTTGACCGGATAGATATATTTGGTATTGAACTTTCCTACTTTATTACGAAAAGAGCCGTCTATATTGAATCGATAAAACCCATTTGAACATGTTATTATGTTATCGTCGATTCTGAATGCCACGCCGGAACCATAACCACTTGTTGAGTCAAGCGGAATACTTATCAGGCTGTCTGCAAAGTCTGATATGTAATATTGCATCTTCAGGGATTTGGATAGGTTTATCTCTTCAAGGTTCTTGTCTTCTGAACCACATGATAGAGATAATAAGGATGTTGCTATAATACAAGATATGTTCCAATGAGAGTTATTTTTCATTGCCTTTGTTTTCTTGCAAAAATAGATGAATTCTTTATAATATCAACATTTACATTTAATTATGTCATAATAAAAGGTTATTATTAAACTAATATGTTAATATGCTGCTCAGATAAAAATTGTATCATGATTTGAGAATCAATCAAATCATGATACAAAAGAAGGGTAGTTATGCGTTCAGATAGCGCTCGGCTTCGATGGCGGCTTTGCAACCGCTGGCGGCGGCTGTTATGGCCTGGCGATAGTGGGGGTCTGCTACGTCTCCTGCAGCAAAGACTCCCGAGATGGCAGTGCGTGGAGTGCCGTCTATGGTTTTGATGTAGCCTACCTCGTCTGTTTCCAACATTGGTTTGAAGATGTCGGAATTGGGTTTGTGGCCGATGGCAAGGAAGAATCCGTCGATTTCGATGTCATAGCGTGATTCTTCGGCAGTGCCCTGATTACGTATTAAATGCATGCCCTGAAGTTTCGGTTCACCGTATAGTCCCTCAACGTTATGAGCAAACAGTACCTCTATCTTTGGGTTTTCCATTACTCGCTTTTTCATGATGTCGCTGGCGCGAAGGAAGGTTTTACGTACTACCAAATAGACTTTCGCAGCTAATGAGGAGAGGTATATGGCTTCTTCGCAGGCTGTATCACCGCCTCCGACTACTGCAACGGTTTTTTTGCGATAGAAGAATCCGTCGCATGTGGCGCAGGCACTTACACCTCGTCCTGCATATTTTTTTTCGTCATCAAGACCCAGATATTTTGCTGAGGCACCGGTGGAGATGATGACGGTATCGGCTTGTATGTTTGTCTCTTCGTCTATTGTTATAGTATACGGAGTATTGCTGAAATCTACTTTTGTGACTAATCCGGTTCTGATTTCAGTGCCGAAATGTAAGGCTTGTTCTCTTAAATCATTCATCAGGTCATCACCGCTGACTCCCTGCGGATAACCCGGGAAGTTTTCTACAGTGGATGTGGTGGTGAGCTGTCCACCCGGCAGATCTCCTTCAAATAGGATAGGGCCTAGGTTTGCTCTTGAGGCATAAATGGCTGCTGTATATCCGGCAGGTCCGGAGCCTATGATAAGGCATTTGTATCTTTCCATAATTATTTCATTGATTGGTTATTATCTCATATCTATTACTTCTGCTTTGGGAAACTTGCTGACCGGACAAGTGAAGTCACTGTTATTGAGCTTCTGTCCTTTTTTGCAGTTTTTCAGCGATATGGTCATTTCCT
>CAYOGG010000258.1:0-1751 GCA_964403455.1 uncultured Bacteroidaceae bacterium
ATATACATCTCAATTCTTTCGAAGAATGTTGCCAAAAGTTCAAACGCAATAAGGCCTGCATTTATGCACGTTGGAAAGCTCACGGCGATAGTATCGCTCTTCGCTTGTTTCCAATGTGTATGCATTACTGCCACATTGCTTTTTGTTTGAACTATCTATTCCGCTAAACGCTACACCCGCCCAATACTTTTATAATTGTCTTTATACCTGATTAGTCTGCCACTTATACTAATTACGTTGTAATTCATCCTGCCGCCAAGAACATTTTTCTGCAAAGGTATAAAGTGCAGCTGTCCAACAGCAAATCTTGAGGACTCCTTGTTTGCAAATCTTCCTCCCAGAAATGGGAGCGTATTTACATCTCCATATTTGCTTTATGGGCTGCACTTCCTTTGCGTGGCCGAAAAATTTCCCTTGCAGCAGAAGCTGATTAAACATAGGGAATTGAAACTAAATATTTCAAAGTTATGGCAAAGGTTGATGAAGTCAGAAGAAGGTTTTGGGGCAAGGTCGTTACTTGTTTCGCATCTTACTATCCATGCAGAATTAAAAATGTAGGGTTGGATGGAGAGAATGTAAGAAAGCTCGTATGGAGTTTCAAAAGTGGTGAGAATACCGAATATGTCGCACAGAAAACGGCTGACGAACTAATAAACAAGTATGGGGATGATATTTCCGGTATTGTGTTCGTTTGTGTTCCTGCATCGTCAAAAGAGAAAAACGAAATCAGGTATAAGAATTTCAGTAAGAGAGTATGTGAACTCAGTGGGGCTATAAATGCCTATGACCATGTAAGAGTGGTAAGTGAACGTCCGGAAATACACAAGTATCGTAAGCAAAGAAAGAATGCGGCTGATAACGTGGAAAGTCTGGAGATAGACAAGGACTTTTTCAATAAGGCAAGGTTTTGTCTATTTGATGACCTCCTTACGTCCGGAGCAAGTGGTGCCGCTCTATCAAACAAGCTTGAACAATATGGTGGGCAGTTCTTAGGCTTCTTCGCATTGGCTAAAACTACATATAAACTATAATTGGAAATGGAAAAAATATTATTCGACAAGGCTCATTCAGTAGCCTTTACAGGACATCGCTTTATCTCTATGGATAAACAGAATGAATTGAAACAGTCATTGCAAGCTGCAATCATCGAGCATTACAAAAGAGGCATTCACAATTGTATCTGTGGAATGGCGTTAGGTTTTGATATGATGGTGGCTGACATGGTTCTTTCCTTAAAATCACGCTTGCCATACATTCATCTGACTGCTGTCGTTCCATTTCGTAATCAATCTGAAAAGTGGAGTGACAAGCAGAAAGCAAAGTATAATTATCTACTATCACATGCAGACCGGATTATTATACTCAGTGAACAATATTACAAGGGGTGTTTACTTCGTAGAAATGATTATATGGTTAATAACTCATGTGGTGTAATTACCTATTATAACGGAGAACGTAAAGGTGGTACATTCTACACATACATGAAGGCAATGTCTTTAAATATCCCGATAGTTAATATTATAGATACTTAAAGTATTGTATCTCAATAGATACTACTATACTTATTCGCTATATTACATTTATATGCTCAGTAGTGAATATGTATATATGTATTTGCTAAATAAAGTGAAAGCATGAATGATTATCAACTATTAATAGTCAAAATGGAAGGGCTTTAAGTACCTTTGCAGCGAGACGAAAAACAATAATACTATAATGGCAATAACAATATCAATCTTAAATCACAAGGG
>CAYOGG010000259.1:0-1741 GCA_964403455.1 uncultured Bacteroidaceae bacterium
ATATACCGTACCTATCATAGATAGTAAAACCGATAATACTATTAATCGCTTAATATTCATATGTTTACTTTAAATCCTAATTGTATATCTGTGGCGTATATTCCTCTCTTAAACTCTATCTTTACTATTAGCGTATGTCCTTCTTATTTATAATTTTCAAAGGTAGTAAAAAACCATTTCATTCGTTTTATGATATGCAAAGCTATGTAAAATTCCCAATCGGAGTTATCGGAATCAATTGAAATTGCTAACTTAGCAGAGGCAAAACGTAATCAGAATATGGCAGAAAAAATATCGATAAGATTCTTCGACGACCGCGAAGTGAGAGCTGTTTGGGATGAAGCAAATTCCAAATGGTGGTTTTCTGTACTTGATATTGTGGGTGTATTGAATGCCCAGGACGATTATGCAAAGAATAGAAACTACTGGAAGTATCTGAAAACTAAACTTAAGAACGAACATAATGAAGTGGTTAGTGCCACTAACCAGTTAAGATTGTTGTCACCTGATGGTAAGCGAAGACTTGCCGATGTACTTGACATGGATGGTGTGATTGTTCTTGCAGCTTGTTTTCCAAATACGAAAGCTTCTCGCTTTGTTGCCTGGTTCACTAATAGCGATGAAACTATAGATGGCCGAAGTAAATCGAAAGCCTACGCTCTATTTGAAAGTAGTATGATTAATAATATTGAAGTTGGCACTATCAAGGGTTTACAACAGATTCATGCTTATCTGTTTGGCGGTCTTTATGACTTTGCGGGACAGATACGCACTGTGAATATTGCCAAAGGTGGATTTCAGTTTGCCATGGCTCAATACTTGCCACAAACATTGTCTGATATTGCAAGTATGCCGGAAGATACGTTAGAGCACATCATTGACAAATATGTGGAGATGAACATAGCTCACCCATTTCGTGAGGGTAATGGCCGAAGCACAAGAATATGGATTGACCTAATGCTAAAGCAAAATCTGAAGAAATGCATTGACTGGAGTCTAGTGAACAAGAAAGCATATCTTGATGCCATGACTCGCAGTGTAATTGATGCTACACCTATCAAGCAGTTGTTGGAATCAGCTCTTACAGACAAAATTGATGATCGTGAGACTTTCATGAAAGGGATAGACTACTCCTATTATTACGAGCAAGAAGATTAATCTCAACTCTTTATATACTTTCCAAAGATCGGATGCTGAAATCGGAAATACTATCTATAATACCCTGCTGTATTGCCTTTTTACCATATATACCGATATGATTACTGTTTTTTTATTTTATCATATGTAGTAAAAAACCATTTCATTCGTTTTATGATATGCAAAGCTATATAAAATGACAGAAAGAGGGTCAATTTATCATGTATCTCTATGAATATTTTTCTAATCATCTGATCTCCGTTGAACAGATCTATATACCAAGGTGTTAATCCTGTTACTGCAACCAAGAAAAATAGTAACGATAGTATCAGTACTTGCTGATTTTTTAATATGAGTCCGTTTTTTAGTACTCCTTTATACCATTTCCAATGCAGGTATACATGAAATATCATTAGTATTGTGAGTATCACTATCGATATTTTATGGATATCTGACCAGCCATGATAATCAATCCCGACGGCTGTATCGTCTATTGCTATATTTCCGTGATTACCCATATGATACTTTACTTGAATCAATGTTCCGGAAATGTCTCTTACTGCGTGTTATGAACGTTGACAAGTTATCATTAATCGACTATATC
>CAYOGG010000260.1:0-1719 GCA_964403455.1 uncultured Bacteroidaceae bacterium
TCGCAGGACGGAACTGATAGCCTGTAAACAATTGATTATCCGGTTCAAATGAAACCGTAGTGCCATGCTCTTCCCCACTTACGCCTGAATTATCGGAAACTAATTTGCCGCGTTCAAAACACAATTTTCTATATTGACCGTCACGGACACTGCATACTTCGAAATGTGAGCTCAAAGCATTTACTGCCTTGATTCCGACACCATTCAGACCTACACTTTTCTTAAATGATTTACTATCGAACTTAGCACCCGTATTAAGCACACTTACCGCCTCAAGAAGTTTTCCCAGAGGAATACCGCGCCCATAGTCACGTACTCTGATAAAACCTTTCTCATCCAGGTCAATTTCAATACGCTTGCCAATATTCATTCGGAACTCATCAATACAGTTGTCAACTACCTCCTTGAGAAGTACGTAGATACCATCATCACTCTGAGAACCGTCACCCAACTTACCGATATACATACCCGGACGCGTCCTGACATGTTCCATATCGTCCATGTGACGAATATTATCCTCACTATAATCTACGATATGCTCTTGAACATCGAAAACATCCCTTTCATCAATCTGCGTAACTGCCATATATAATTTACTCCTTTTTTCTCTAAATATTCTTCACGAATGTCTTTCTGCGCTTATGGATATGAGCACCCTCAAAATAAGACCAATGAGCCTGCATCTTTCCATTAGTTTCCAACTCGGGATTACTCTCTGCCACTAAAAAACCCATCTTCCTGGCTACAGGAATCAATTGATTGAAAATTACCGAATTAAGGCCCTTATTTTGATACTCCGGTTTGATAGCCAAAAACATCAAATCAACAATAGTATCGGGCTTTATCCACAATGCTTTTATCAAATGCCACCATCCGAAAGGAAAGAATTTTCCACCGGATTTTTGTAATGCCCTGGACAAAGAAGGCATGATAAGTCCGGCGGCAACAGGTTCTTCACTCTTATCCAATATTATGACAACCAATTTTTTATCTATCATCGTTAGGTATCGGTCCACATAATCGTCAATTTGTCTTTCGGAAAATGCCGAATAGCCGTACAACGGTGCATACGCCTCATTGACTAAAGCAAACAGTTTCTTTGCATAATGTTTTGCCTCTTCACCCTTGCTTGATGTGAAGCGTGCCAAATGCAGGTCATATCTGTTCAGTACCACATCCGCAATACGTCCCATCTTCTCGGGAATATCACGAAAAGGTATCTGCCACTCTACCCACTGCGCCGAGGTCTGAAAGCCCAATGATTCAAGATGTATCGGATAATAGGGATAGTTATATATACTTGACATGGTACCCAACTGATCAAACCCTTCGGTAAGCATACCTTCAGGATCGAAATCGGTAAATCCCAACGGGCCCTCAATCTCCGTCATACCGAATGATCTGCCCCAATTCCCAACAGCATCAATCAAAGCTTTCGATACATCCTTATCATCTATAAAATCAATCCATCCGAAACGAACACATTTTTTATTCCATACCGCATTGGCCTTTCTGTTTATGATGCCGGCAACTCTGCCTGCGACCTTATCGTCACGATATGCAATGAACAATATCATATCGCAAAACTCAAGAGCGGCATTAGACTTGATATTAAAAGAGTTAACCAAGTCTCTGTACAGCTCCGGAACAGCAAATCTATTTCCGCGATACAGGTCATAGTTGAATCGGATGAATTTATTCAGACTGCTCCTGCTTTTT
>CAYOGG010000261.1:0-1680 GCA_964403455.1 uncultured Bacteroidaceae bacterium
CTTTTTGCCTAATCTCTAAGACTTTTTGCCTCAAATAACCACTTGTGTAAGCAAAACTAAGCACTATACATCCATGTAAAATCGCGATGGATTGAATTTTATATCCACTTCACATCGGCATCTTTACGATAAGGTACTTTTGAAAAATGATATTTCGGATAGCCGATCATCATTGCGGAACGCACGGCGTGTGACTCATTCAAACCTACCACATCGCGGACTTCCTGCGAATAGCCCAAGGCTATCATCACAAAACCGGCCCAACATCCACCTAACCCGAACGACGGTAACAGCAGTTCCAGATGAGAGGTGGCAATCACCGAATCAAGAACTCCTCCGGTATAGGCAACATCGGTATAACCGATCACAAAATCAGGTGCATCCCGGCAAATAACATCGTCACCCTGCTCGTACATTTTAATCAGATTTTCAAATCCAAGCATTTGTGCAAGATCGGATTTGGAAGTCACCATCATTTTCATCCATTCAATAACGGCATCGCTTAAACGACGGATAACTGCTTTGTTGCAAATCATTATCCATTTGTTTTGCTGCATATTGACACCGGTTGGAGAATATTTGACCGTTTCAAAGATCTTTTCCAATGTGGATTTATCAACAGGCTTTGATAAGAATTTGCGGATGGAACGACGGTTTCGAAAATACTCTGTCAGATTCTCGGAATTTATTTCATGTAATTTTTCTTGTTGAATAATTTTCATTTCAGGCAAAAGAGTATGTCTCAATGCCTGTGTTGTACACACGGCTTCGCAATGTCCGCAAAGAGCACAATATTTTGCATTCTCTTCCGAAAGAAACGGAAATCCTTCATCATCCATCGCAATAATGCCCTTAGGACAAATTTCGGCACAGATACCGCATTTCAGACAATCGGGCCGGCTAATAGTAAATAAACTCATATCTTTTTACATTAAATTGTTTAATTGCTTTTTTAATTCCTCTCTCAATTCATTTTGATAGTTTTCCATAAATTCGCCCAAATTCATAAAAAAGTAAGCCAATGTACGTATGAACAGGTTTTTGTATTCAATAGATTCAGTTGCAGTGAAGCGAGTTTTAACTTGTTCGATGGTCTCAAATTCGGCAGACCAGTGACCGTTAAAATGCTTGCTCTTCATTTCGAAAGAATAGAACGAATACGGTCTCTTCTCTTTGGTTTTAAAACGAATGGTATATCCGTCCGAAACTTCATCCCATACTTCAATGCCGTTATTTGATTCTATAATCTTTAAATCATCTAAAGAAGTACGGTATTGCCAAACAGAGTTATTGGTCACAATATTGTAAACTTTTTCAATCGGAGCATTGAAAACAGTTTGTTTTGTCAATATTCTTTTCTTAGGCAAAAATAATCCAACTATCAGGATTATTAATAGGATTAGAATAACACTACCCAAAATATACATTACGAATTCCATTCTTAATCATTTCTTTATCATATAATGGATACTTATTTGTTCCATCATTTCTTATTGTCACTCTATTTGCAGTATATACGCTATCCATCTCTAGTTTATACTCTTTTTCAATGTTGAAAATGTGCATATTGGCTCTGTAATCACCTATCGACCAATACTGAAAATTCATTTCCGGAAATCCGATCTATATACCGTACCTATCATAGATAGTAAAACCGATAATACTATTAATCGCTTAATA
>CAYOGG010000262.1:0-1675 GCA_964403455.1 uncultured Bacteroidaceae bacterium
AGCCCTGTGAGCCCATCACAATGTTGAATTTGCCGCCGGGAGCACTGCTGTATATGCGCTTTGCTTCCGGGTCTATTGCCTCTTTGCAGATATAGTATTTCTTTACAAGTTCACCGTAAGTCATTCCAGTCACACTCAGGGACTCTCTGTTCATGAAACCTCCCTTGTCGAGCTCAGCAAGAATATTCAGTACACCTCCGGCACGTCCTACATCCTGTACATGATACTTCTGAGTGTTCGGAGCCACTTTGGAAAGACATGGAACCTTACGTGATAGACGGTCAATATCATCCATATTAAAGTCAACCCCAGCTTCATTAGCTACAGCCAACAGGTGAAGAATAGTGTTTGTTGAGCCTCCCATGGCGATATCCAAGCACATTGCATTCTCGAAGTTGGACTTCTTTGCAATACTCAGAGGAAGCACACTTGTGTCTCCCTGCTCATAATAACGCAGAGCATTCACTACAACCAGCTTTGCAGCATCGCGCATCAACTGTATCCTGTTCTCATGAGTAGCCACAATAGTACCATTGCCCGGAAGTGAAAGTCCTAAAGCCTCAGTCAGACAGTTCATCGAGTTTGCGGTGAACATACCTGAGCAACAGCCGCAACCGGGACAAGCCGCCTTTTCAATAGCAGCCACCTCCTCATCGGAAACGCTTGGATCTCCCGATTTTATCATCGTGTCGATTAAATCCAGATTAACACCATTAAGATGTCCGGCTTCCATAGGACCGCCACTTACGAAAACAGTAGGAATATTCAGTCTCATGGTGGCCATGAGCATACCCGGAGTTATCTTATCACAGTTACTTATGCAAACCAGAGCATCAGCTTTATGTGCATTAACCATATACTCTACACTGTCTGCAATGATATCTCTTGAAGGAAGAGAATATAGCATACCGTCATGACCCATTGCTATACCGTCGTCAATGGCAATAGTATCGAATTCAGCTGCGAAACATCCTAACTTCTCAATCTCGGCCTTCACCAATTGACCTGCCTCATGCAGGTGAGTATGTCCGGGGACAAACTGGGTGAAAGAGTTTGCAATGGCTATGATAGGACGTCCCATCTGTTCAGGTTTCATCCCATTTGCGGCCCAGAGTGCCCTGGCTCCTGCCATCCTGCGGCCTACCGTGCACTGTTCGCTTCTTAGTGGAATCTTCATGATTGAAACTATTTTATCTTATTAATATTCGAAAAAAAACCTTTCTCTTATTAGGAGAAAGGCTTATATTGCTTAACCGGATTAGGCAGACTTTCCCCTTAACGCGACGGTTGCAGGACCACCACGTTCAAAGAAATAATGCTAATTACCGACATATTATTATTCATCGTTCCGATTTTTCGGCACAAAGATAAGTGATTTGATTCATTCACCAACACAATCATGAATATTTTATCATGAAATTTCTAACTTAGGGCATAGACGGGATAGGCTATAAATAAATAATTAGTATAATATTAAAACAGCATATAAGTATTTGGACACGTTGAGACAAAAAATACCTATCTTTGCTGAGTAGTATCACTATTACCATTCGTTGGAATTGGCATATATTTTGTATGAAACATCCACGAATGAATTAAATTAATAAATTGATTACCTCATAATGAGTTTTAACGAGTTTATCGGAAAACTTTTCGGCAATAAGGCCACAAGGGA
>CAYOGG010000263.1:0-1668 GCA_964403455.1 uncultured Bacteroidaceae bacterium
AATGGGTGTTTCTATGCCAATTTCAAACCCGAACGCGGAAACTATACTAAAGACGGTAGTCTGATTACGACCAGAGTGGGCTCTTACAAACCAAACAGCAACGGTCTGTTTGACATGGCAGGTAATGTGGCTGAGTGGACATCAACGGTTTATACAGAAGCCGGCATTCTACAGATGAACGATATGAATCCGGAGCTATATTACAATGCAGCGATAGAGGATCCTTATTATATGAAGAAAAAGACTATAAGAGGCGGTTCATGGAAGGATCCTGAGAAATTTATTGAATCCTCATGGAGAACGTTTGAATATCAAAATGAACAGCGTTCTTACATTGGCTTCCGCTGCGTCAGAACTCAAGTAGGTACTGCTACAAGTATAAAATCTTCACGCTGATAATTAATAGAAAAATAAGATATTACAATGGATAATACGGATAAGAAAAATTTACTGAACAGGGTTCAGGATTATTTGGATACACGAAAGGGCAGAATTCTGCTTAACTATTTTTACAGTTGGGGTGCCGCTATCGTTATATTGGGTACCTTGTTTAAACTGACTCATATTTCGGGTGCCAACCTTATGTTGTTCATTGGTATGGGAACTGAGGTTTTAGTCTTCTTTATTTCAGGATTTGAAAAACCTTTTATTCCCAATAAGGATGGTCTTCAAGAAGATGATTATTTTGAGGGAGAAGAGGAGGAGGTGAAAGTTATTCCTTCCGAATCTCATGCTGTAAGACATGAGGCTCCTGCAATTAGCATTGTACGTAACACAATAGTTCAAGAAGCAAAATCTCAAGTTAATCAAGATAATGCGGTAGCCCAAGAGGGTAGCAGTCTGAATATTGATGGTGTGGAACAAATTACTCAGGATTAT
The DNA here is from genome assembly GCA_964403455.1 of uncultured Bacteroidaceae bacterium. Classification (GTDB taxonomy): domain Bacteria; phylum Bacteroidota; class Bacteroidia; order Bacteroidales; family Bacteroidaceae; genus Colenecus. The sequence goes on from CAYOGG010000263.1 coordinate 880, forward strand.
CTGGACAGACTGCGTAGTCTTACTGACAAGATGATTACTATCTGTAATCAGTCAGATAAAATTGCTCGTAGCACTGAGGAAATTGATACATTAGGACGTAATCTGATTAGCATTAATACGTTCTACGAGATGCACCTGCGTTCTGTAAGTTCTCAGATGAATAATATAGACCAAGTGAATGAACAGACTCGTCGTATGGTAGAACAGATTGAGGAACTGAACCGTGTATATGCACGTATGGTTGAGGCCATGAAGGTGAACTCACATATTGGAAATACGGAAAAGGTATGAAAAGAAAGATTATAGAGAGGCCGCCATCGAATCGTCAGAAGATGATTAATCTCATGTACATAGTCTTGCTGGCTATGCTTGCCATGAATATTTCATCTGACGTGCTGAATGGTTTTTCTATTGTGGAAGACAGTCTCTCCAAAAGTACGACAAATGCTACCATTCAGAATGAGGCTTTGTACCGGGAATTTGCCGCTGCCGATTCTGTAAACCACGAAAAGGTTGGTGAATGGTATCAGAAGGCACTCTATGTGAAGCAGATGTCTGATTCTCTGTTTCTTTTTGCTGATGAGCTGAAACAACTGATAGCTGAAGAGGCCGATGGAAAAGATGCGGATGTTAATGAGATAAAGAATAAAGAGGATCTGGAAGCATCAACACAAGTGATGTTGTCTCCTACAAAAGGAAGAGGTAAGGAGTTGTATAATGCCATAAACAGTTATCGCGAGCAGATTCTTGAGATGGTAAACAATGAGACTCAACGTGAGATTATCAAAA
>CAYOGG010000264.1:0-1667 GCA_964403455.1 uncultured Bacteroidaceae bacterium
TTTCAGCCATCTCCATTTTCCATTTAATACAAAGCAATAAAATTGACGAAAATACTGTAGACTAAGCCTTTACAATGCTCAAAGCATAGCGGCACTTCTTTATTAGAAGCCGCTTTTTCTGTTTAAAGAACTCCTCATCGTTGAATAAGGCTCATCTTTTTGCGATAATAAAACATCTCCGAATTGACGTATCCGCCCGCACCCTCTCATAAACAACACACAAATCAAGTGCCCTCGTTCCTGCATCTGTCTGGTTCTTATTAAATTTACTGCACTATATCCATTAATAAGGTATCCATTCAAGGGACTATGAAAAAAGAAACTTTTTTAAAATCTTATGGCATTCCAGCTGGCCTCGCTTTCCTCTTTTTAATTATTCTTTTGGTAGTCTTTAGGGACTTTGCCTTTGATTCCTCAAAATTAATGGTCAATAGCGACCAATTAAATGGTATTGGAAGCCGCGTGCTTCGTGCAGAAAACGCGATTGTCACAGAATGGGATGATTCTCGCCTTGGTGGAGTCCCTACGATTGATGCTTTATTTGCCGATGTGTATCACCCTCTCGTTTGGATCCAGTTTTTAACAGACCCAGCAAGAGCCGTTGGTTTTAAGTTTATTTTAACCATCTGGATAGCCTTTGGTTCAGCGATGCTCTTAGGGCGAGCACTCACACAAAGCTGGTGGTTAGGTGGATTACTAGGCTTTTTATATGCCTTCTCCCCTCAATACTTTACGTATGTCTATGGCGGCCATGATGGTAAAATGATGGTATTTGCCATTGCCCCACTCGCGATATTATCCATTCGAAAAATCATACGAGAAGCGAGCTTAAAATATTTTGTCGCCTTTGTTCTTTCTGTGGTTTGGATGATCTTAGGCTCTCATCTTCAGCTCACCTACTTGTTCCTTTGGGGAGCAGGCCTTTACGCCCTCTACGAAATGTTCTTCTTAGACGCAGCACGCTCTATTAAAGTCAAACGTATAGGCATGGCAGCCTTTGGTCTTGCGATTGCGCTTCTCATCTCTTCGTTCCAGATTATTCCTCCATACTTATACACCACAAAACAATCTGTGCGTGGTACCGATGAAAAAACAAACTACGGTCATGCTGTCAGCTGGTCTTTACATCAAGAAGAACTCGGCACCCTTATACTCCCTGGCTTTATTGGCGTGGATGTTTACGAGCAAGATCAAAAAACAGGTGATCTCAAAGGCTCTTCTCATGTGAATATTTCCATGAAAGACTATCAAAAATGGGGGATTCAAGGCTCACCTTTCTACTGGGGGCATAATCACTTTAAGTTAAACCATGATAGTTCTGGGGCGCTCCTCACATTCTTGGCGTTCCTTTGCTTTTTCATTCCAAACAAAAAACGATTTGCCATTTTCTGGTTCTTAGGTGCCACCTTAGCTCTTTCTTATGCCATGGGCGCTCACTCCCCTCTCTTTAAATTGTGGTTTGAAATTTTACCTGGTGTAAAAAACTTTAGAGCCCCTAGTATGTCGCTATTCTGGTTCCCACTCATCATGCTGATGATGGCAGCACCTGTACTTAAGTCGTTCAAAGACCCAGAGTCAAAAAAGCCATTCTTAAATGGGCTATTCCTTTTTGCTCTCCTCACCGTTATCACTCTTGTCGCTCGATTCCAATGGGAATTATTCCTTGG
>CAYOGG010000265.1:0-1659 GCA_964403455.1 uncultured Bacteroidaceae bacterium
CAGACTATGTTGTTTTCTGCGACTATGCCTTCTGAGGTGGAGAAAATATCGTCATCTCTGCTTTTTAATCCTAAGAAGGTTGCAGTGACTCCTGTCTCATCTGTGGTGGATACTATTGAGCAGCATATTTTCTATGTTGAGAAGCCGGAGAAAATAGGACTTTTAATTGATATCCTCAGTGAGAAGAGAAATGAGCGTGTACTGATTTTTTCCAGAACTAAGCATGGTGCCGATAAAATAGCACGTCTACTAAAGAAACAGAATCTGGTGTGTGAGGCCATTCACGGTAATAAGTCTCAGAATGCCCGTCAGAATGCCCTTAATAATTTCAAATCCGGTAAATCCAATATAATTGTAGCTACGGATATTGCTGCTCGTGGTATTGATATTCAGGATTTGGGTATGGTTATAAACTTTGATCTGCCTGATGTTCCGGAGACATATGTTCATCGCATCGGTCGTACCGGTAGAGCAGGAGCAAAGGGAGTGGCACTGTCTTTCTGTTCTCAGGAAGAGAAGGATATGGTAAGGGATATTAAGAAGTTGACAGGCGTTACTCTGATTAACGGTTTCCAATCTTTCGTGGTTTCCAATAAATCGGCTTGATAGCTATATGAAGGATATATAATATGAAAGCAGGAAGCGTCACTTCCTGCTTTCTTTATATTTGACTTGTCCGGGTGCACTGTAAAAGACTGGATTATAAGAAAAGGAAAGATATATCACTTTTCAAAATAATCTGAATGAGGAGGGCATTCGGCAATGTATTCGCTTGGAGTATATCCGGAAAAGGTTTTGAAGTCTTTTATCATGTGAGACTGGTCGAAATAGCCGCAATCACAGGCAAGTGCGGTAAAACTGATATCGATGTCTTTTTCAAGCAGGTTCAATGCCCTCTGAAAGCGTATTATACGTGAATATTCTTTTGGACTTGTGCCTATGTTTTCGGAGAATATCCTATTGAATTGTTTTGTGCTCAAACAAGTTGCATCTGCCAGTTTTACAATATCGGTTTGACCGGCATTGATCAGTCCTATTGCAGTATCTATACGTTTAATGTTATATTCAGCAAGTTGTGTGAGTCGTTTGAGAAGGAAATGCTCAATCAGGAGAATACATAGTTTATCTTCTTCCGTACTTGTTAATGTACGCTCCAATTCGGATAATTCTTTGTCTTCCATATCGCCGGCAGTTAAGCGTAAGCCTGCTGTTCTATCTATGGGCAGATTGAAAAACGCTCTTACTCCGACAGGCCGGAAGACTATAGATATCATATTGATATATCCGTAATACCTCAGGTCGTTAAAGGTTTTTTCTTGTCCGCTTAGAAAGGCTCGAGGTTGAATCTTATTCTCATTTATCGATAGAAGACAATTCCCTCTGTGAAATATAAGACTCATCATACCTGTGGGTACAGTACGGGCTATTGAAGTCGAGTTACCGATTGTTTTCAATATCCAGTAATGCTTGACATATGGTGAAAGCATTGAGGAAGGTAAGATAATTTTAAAATCCTCCATAAACAAGTACTTCGGCAAAAGTACGTTTTTATGTGGAGGTTCTATTGTAAAAAAAAGACATTTTGTAACTATATGGCAGTACGGAAGTTATGTGATATAACCATGATGGGTCTTAATGATACTACAAGTATTGTATTTA
>CAYOGG010000266.1:0-1639 GCA_964403455.1 uncultured Bacteroidaceae bacterium
ATAGCCTGCTCCTGAATAGGAGTCGGCGTGATATAACCTTTTTCCTCAATAGCCTTAAGTATTGGCTTTGAGATATTTAAATCATTAAATGTCATAGAAAATTTTGAATCATTATACATAAAATCGGATTACGTCTCACAAAAAAGTAAACGCATCCAAACTGTAAAACAATGAATTCTAACGATGTCAAATCTGGTGGTGATAATGAGAAGTGCCCCATGGCGGGAAAACCACAAACAAAGAAGATACTGTACAAACTCTGATGTTTTTCGAACCCTTAGACAATGCAACTTATCTTCGAATTCGGCTGCAAAGATACATAATAATGTCCAATAATCCTAATTACCCGAAAAATATCGGTCATCAGCAAAGCCTGGAACCATTCCTCTTACCCCAAAAACGATAATAAGTCAGCGACAGATATTTAATGGCACGCTCGAAAAATCCGAATCTGAACATATAGTGCTGCAGCCTGTAGAAGATGCACAAAAACAGAATGAAGAAAGCAGACTCAACAAGGAAACTCACTAATCCCGACTCAATAAACCTAAACAGAAACAGCCCCGTCAAAGCCGAAAATATAATCGAGGAAATCACAGTAGCAGCAATAATAAAACCATGTGCCGCTTCAATAGCCTGCTGTTTGCACTCCACCATACATTTCATGCAGCTCTCACATTTCAGAGTCCAGAACGGCTTCCCGTCCACCTGCCTGATAGCATGAACCGGACATTTATTAATACAAGACTTACACCTGATACACTCCGAAGAAGCAATAAACGACTTAGCAAACATAAACCTCCCCACCAGAAAATAGCCCAGCGAAATAGGAGAAATCAGAATATCCTGAATCACATCCCTATGCGAAAGGAAATTCTGCCCTTTATCAAACAGAATCCTAAACTGTTCCATCGCCTTTTCCCTATTCCTCTCAAAAAGAAAATCCACAGTACTCTTACACAACGAAGGATGAATGAAGAACCAGTTAGAAGGCATATCAAACGGAATCTCGCCAATAACATCATAACCCTTGCGGTTCAACGCAACATCAGACACAAAAAAGGCCACCCCCGTAAGTCCCGGCGTCACATGATTCTTATATTTCATACCCGCCCTGGTACACATCAACACCACATCATTACTTCCATTAGGCAAGTTGCGGATGAATTTTCGTGTAATAGCGGGATAGTTGAACCCATGTATCGGCGATATGATGACAATAGTATCATCCTTGTCGAAACTCTCAATGCGCTCCACATTGGAGATGTCAGACACATTAGAGTCAACGCTCCTGCTCAGAGCATATTCGGCAAGCCATAAAGCAATCTGTTTAGAATTGCCGGTACCGCTGAAATAAAAGATATTTAGCCTCTTCATAAAGTACATTCAAGTATGTCGTTTCCCTTTAAAAAACAGACGTTGCATCATAAAATATGCAACGTTCCGTTTGCCCGACAAAAGTAAATCGTTTATTTTTTACATCAGCTATTAACGGGCGAAAAATAATCTTTTATGTAAAATATACGTAAAAATCATTTTTTCGCATTCTTGAATGCTTTCAGTCCTGAGAACTCGGCACACCGGCCCAACTCATTCTCAATTCTTATCAGCTGATTGAATTTTTCAATACGTTCACCCC
>CAYOGG010000267.1:0-1606 GCA_964403455.1 uncultured Bacteroidaceae bacterium
ACATTGTCCAATAGCTCAACAGTAAAAGCATCTTGAGAGCCGTTTCCACCATTCACATTTCCATCTGGCATAACAACAATCATAGGCACGGCCTTTCCTTCTGCAGTCAGATTATCCAATATAAAATTGGTACGACCCTGTTCAGCCCAACCGGTCTCGTCCTCACCGCCTCCATGCATAATATACAGAACCGGATACTTTTTGTTTGGATTCTTATCATATTCAGCCGGAGTGTAAATCATTACATGACGCCATGATTTAGTGTTCTCCGAATAATAATACTGAGAACGAACATCACCGTGAGGAACATTCTTAATCTGATAGAAATCATCCTGACCGGCATAAGGTATCTCAATGCAACTATAGTCACGACTGCAACCGTAGAATGTCTTGGAAGCAGGATCGCATACCGACACTCCGTCAATAATCAGAGCATAGTAGTGAATACCGATAGTCTGGGGCTCTGTTGTACAGGTCCATACTCCCTGAGAATCCTTAACCATGTCATACTTCTTGCCTAGATCTATCTGTAATTTTTGTGCCTGAGGAGCAGAAATACGAAACATAACACTATGGTCCGGCATAATACGCGGCCATTGAGCACCTCTTATATTTGTGGCAGCAACAACCGAGCCTTCAGGAAAGGATTCTTGTCTCTGACGAGAGAATCCTCCCTGGGCAAAACAGTTTACTGCCATCGCCGTCAAAGCGAAAAACAATATTGATTTCTTCATTGAAGTTTATTCAAAAGTTAGCCAATCCACCTGAATCAGATTGCCTGAAGTCATGCGAACCTTAACATGATGAACACCCTTGGAAGCACCGCTTACTTTTGCCTTTACATTAATCATTTGCTTGTCAGCAGGGATATTGACGGTAGCAATAACCTTTTCATCCTGCAGAATTTCAAGAGTACCTGCAGATGGGGGAATAAGCTGTACTGATACGGACTTTGGCGCTTTTGCAAAGTTTACGGTATTGTACTTGGCCCATGCACCCTTCTCAAAGAATACGGTTTTCCAACCTCTGAAATAATTACTACGCTCAATGTAGGCTATAGAATCACCGCTCGAACTGATCTCCGAGTAACGATCCAGTTCAATTTTTGCAGTTGACGCCGTTACACCAATACCGCGAAGTGTCGGTTTTACCATACGTATAGAACCGTCTGCTTCAAAGAATATGCTATCTGCACATACAGCACGGTTCTTATCAAATTCAGGAGAATAGTCATTATGATGATAGAACAGATAGGTCTGACCCTTGAAATCAATTATAGAATGATGATTTGTCCAGCACTTTGGTACATGCTCCTCAAAAAATACACCCATAAACTTGTATGGACCAAATATATTATCAGCCATACAATAAGCTAATACCTCTTCCACGTTTCTAGCCCATGGGAAAGTCATATAGTATTTACCATTATGCTTGAAAAGATAAGGACCTTCTACAAGTCCTTTTGTAGGAACACCCTCTACACGATGACGATCTTTCGGATCAGTTGAAACTGACAACCAATCATCATTCAACTTGGTGATAGTGATACCAGGCATAACGAGATATGCCTGACCGTCATCATCAACAAAGATGCACGGGTCAATAC
>CAYOGG010000268.1:0-1595 GCA_964403455.1 uncultured Bacteroidaceae bacterium
TGGATGAGAAGTTAGGTTTCACGGCAACTAATGTTTATAATCAAGTTAAATCTCTTTTTTAACTGATGATCGGAATAGCAAGTGATCATGCTGCTTTTCCATTAAAGCAGTTTGTAAAACAATATCTTGAGGAGAAAGGTTTGCCGTATAAAGATTACGGCACCTTTACTCCGGAGAGTTGCAACTATGCCGAATTCGGCCACAAGTTAGCTGAAGGCATAGAAAAAGGTGAAGTAAACAATGGCATAGCCATGTGTGGTAGTGGAGAGGGCATTTCGATGACACTGAATAAACATCAGAGTATTCGTGCGGGTCTATGTTGGATACCGGAATTAGCTCATCTTATACGCCAACATAATGATGCCAATGTATTGGTAATGCCGGGACGATTCATAGATAACGATATGGCGCGAAAGATTATGGATGAATATCTTAATACTCCATTCGAGGGTGGACGTCACCAAATTCGTATTGACAGTATTCCTGTTAGGAAATAAATAGCTGTTTTGAATATAAAAAGGCTCGAGGTTTTTCTTCGAGCCTTTTTATATATGTATATGTGAAGAAACTTATTTGATTGAGAAGCGATAGATGCAGGTATGACGATATTTCTCTCCGGGACGAAGGACGGAAGAGGGGAAATTGTCGTGATTAGGTGCATCGGGAAAGTTTTGAGATTCCAACGCAATTGCAGTCCTGGCACCGGTGTAAACTTGTAAACCCGGTTTGTCATTCAGTACCTCTAGGAAACGTCCGGACTGAGGTGAATAAACTGTAGCCACAACCTCAACTTTGTTCTTATCGGAGTGATTCAGTACGAAATTATTATCGAAGTTTCTTACCTTGCCTTCAGGTACGGGCTGTCCGAATCCGCCACCTGACGCTGTACGCAGGCCAATGGCTATAGGATTCTTGAAATCATAAGCAGTTCCCTGAACCTTTATGAATTTTCCGGTCGGGATATTACTGCGATCTGTTTCGGTTATTTCATCTGAATTGATGTAAAGTTGATGTTCCATTATATCTCCGTTGCCATCACCGTTAAGATTGTAATATACATGATGTGAGAGATTGACGACAGTCGGCTTATCGGTAGTCGCTTCATAGGCAATAGAGAGGCCGTTGTCTTTCGTGATGGAGTAGGTTAGAGTAGTGGTTAATGTACCGGGGAAACCGTCGGTTCCGTCAGGCAGTACACAACTCAATACAAGTGCGTCCTTTTTGACCTTTACCACATCCCATACTATATGATCGAATCCTTTATTACCTCCGTGCAATACATGCTGGCCGGAATTCTTGGTTATGTTGTAAGTGGTTCCATCCAATGTGAACTGCGCATTTGCGATGCGATTTGCAAATCTTCCCAGTGAAGGTCCTACCTGACCGCAGTTTGCAGTCGGATATTTGTCTATGTTATCATAGTGTTTTACAAGATTAGCGTATTCTCCATTTTTGTCGGGAGCAAAAAGAGAGATAATATAGCCTCCGTAGTTTGTTATCTGAGCTGCAATCTTCCCATTGCTGATAGTGTATAACGATACGTTTTTACCATCGATAATAGTATCGAACGCCGCTTCTTCGACAAGCGGTAGGTC
>CAYOGG010000269.1:0-1573 GCA_964403455.1 uncultured Bacteroidaceae bacterium
TGCGTAGTCTTTTTTTCGCTTGCTGGTAACGGGAAACGCATTGGCGAAGTGGCGGGATTTTTAGCACCGAACTTGATACGAAGAACGAAAGTTGAATTTTGCACTTCCGTTGATACGAAGCCGTTCAGCCCGCCTATTGCCAATACGATGTTAGTGGCTGGCAATTTTGTCGGCAAGTCGTTCTGCCAAGTTTTCAATATCGTCATATCTTGCTATTTGTTGTAACCAATTTTTAGGAATATTGTCAAGTCCGTAAAGTAGTCCTGCAAGTCCGCCTGTAACTGCACCTGTTGTATCTGTGTCGCTACCTAAATTTACTGCTTTCAAGACGGCTCCTTTGTAGTTGTCTGTTGTGAGCAAACTCCAAATACTTGCTTCAAGTGTATGCAAAACATAACCACTACTTTGAATTTCATCCTCGTCAAGTTTGTGAATTTCGCTTTTTAGTAATCTGTCAAACAAGGCAATTTCATTCGGATTGATTGCAAGATTTGTCAAGTGATTTGAAACTTCTGTTTGTAGGTTTTTGTATATTTCAAACTTGTCTTTGCCTTCAAAAATTTGCTTTGCAAATTCAAGATAGTAGAAACAAGCAATTACAGAACGAATATGTCCGTGAGTGATTGAAGAAACTTGTTTTGTAATATTGTAACGTTCGTTGATTGGTTTATCAAGCAAATTGAAAAGCAAAGGCAAAATTCGCATAAGTGAACCATTCCCATTGTCGCTTTCGTCAAAACCGCCTGCTAATTCTGGTTTTTCGCCTTGTGAAAGTCGTGAAATTGCTTGTCGTGTTGCAATGCCAATGTCAAAAACATTTCCGTGTGGTGTCCAATAATTTTCGTGATACCATTTCACAAAATTTTGTCCGATTGTGTTTAGGTCAAAGTCTTTCGTTAATGCTTCTGCAAGGCAAAATGTTAGCGAACTGTCGTCTGACCAAGTTCCTGCTGGCAAATTATATGTTCCGTAACCAATCATATCAGTTACGGGATTTTTGCTTATCGTTTGTCTGCTGTTGAACTCAACAGGAACACCCAAAGCATCACCAACTGCTACGCCAAAAAGTGCAGATTTTATTTCTTCGGAATAATCAACTCCTTGATTTGTAAAAAGCATATTCCCAAAATTACTCCAACCTTTTACTGCGTCAGTTTCAGTTTTTATGTTTCGGTTTGAATAAATGTTGCGCACATCAATTCCTAAAAGTCCTCTTGCTATAAGAAAAGCAAAAGTTTCAATGTCGGAATTATCATCTTCATTTTTATATTTTTCCTGATTTCTTTCTGCCCAAAATTCTGTTATTGAATAACCGTCAGTTTCTTTGTTGAGTTTTGCTTTATACATTCCGTTGCCTGTCCAAGAACGATGAAAATAAAGCCATTCGTTTTCGTAGTAGATAAACCATTTGTCCTCCATTTGTTGAGGGATAAGTCCATTTTTCAATTTAGAAAATTGCTTGTCGGTCAAATGTAGGTCAATGACAATCCGTTTTGGGTTGTCAATAGGTTGGTGTTTCCAAGTGTCTTTTGTTGCTATTTCGTTCATTTGCTCGTTGTCAGTTTTGCTTGCC
>CAYOGG010000270.1:0-1531 GCA_964403455.1 uncultured Bacteroidaceae bacterium
TGGTACAAAAGATAATAATAGCTACATATATTTGGGAGATTCAATTGGGGGCAAAGTACCATCAGATCTTTATTTTAGCGACATAAGTGGTGATTGGAATCAGGATGGCGATGATTATTTTGGAGAGCCAACAGATGACGTTGTAGATTATAATCCTGAACTATTCGTTGGAAGGTTATTGTGTGAAAATGCTTCAGAGATAGATAACTATACGTACAAGCTGATGAAATATGAACGAAATCCCGGAAATGGAGATACTGCTTATCTTCATCGAGCATTTTTCGCTCAGTCTGACCAATCGCAAGACTCTTTCTATCTTGGACAAAATTGTAGTATTGGCGAATATGTAGCTCAAAGATTGCCGGCTTTTTTTCAGAATAAGGTGATTTTTAAAGAAAAGGAAGGTCCTTATTCGGCTAATCTACCTTCTTTTCCAACAGGTGATACTGTAATTTCTGAAATGAATAAAGGTTATGGCTTAGTCAGTTTGGATGGTCATGGAGCACCTGGTAGTATAGTCATTGCTTCCAGAGACTCTAATAAGACTCCGCGATGTCTTGTTGTTCCAACTCACAATGCTGTGCTGCCAAGTGGAACTATTCCAGAATCGTCAAATGCCTTTTCTGATCTTACAAATTATACTAAACCATCTATTGCTTATTCAATGTCTTGTTACAATATGCCATATGATAAAGTAGTAGTACACAATATGAACTATGATTACAACTTGGGACAGGCTTTTACAATAGCAGGAAAATTCGGAGGACCAGCTTATATAGGTAATACACGTGATGGGGGATTTTCTGCTGGTAGGGATTTATTTGTAGGGTTTATTTACAAAATAAAATATGAGAGTAAATATAATATAGGAGTCTCTGAAGCTATGTCCAAAGGTGCGTTCAATAATCCTGCTAAACACTTTACATGTTTAGCTCATAATTTGCTAGGTTGCCCAGAAATAGAAATATGGACAGGTAATCCACGGATAATGAGTGGTTTAACTGCATCCGCTTATTATGTTGTGGTACCTCCCAGTATTTCACAACCTAAAATCTGTGTGAATGGATTGTTTGGGGGCACAAGTTATCATTCTTCTGTTGACTCAAATCAGTATTCTTTTAGCTTACCATCTAATTGTAAAAATTACACTGTCGCTGTTACAAAACATAATTACATACCATACATAGCTCCTTTGTATCTGCAAAATGAGAGTGTGTCGGGCACACATTATGTTCATACAAACGATGTTCATATGGGTAGTAATGTTACGATGGAAAAGCAGACCGGAGATTTTGTTATTACTTCGAGTGCAGATGTTACTTTAGAGCCAATAGGAGAAGTAACGCTTGATGCGGGATTTAAAGTTGATCTTGGTGGAAAGTTTGAAATCAAAACTAATCAATAATTATTAATGCTATGAAATCCTTAAGAATTTTGATTACTTCAATCACTCTGTTGTTTGCGCTGTCAGCGCAGGCATTGGAATTTACAGTCGATAATCTGAAGTACACCACAAATGCAGATAGCACCT
>CAYOGG010000271.1:0-1353 GCA_964403455.1 uncultured Bacteroidaceae bacterium
ATTATAAAAGCATCCAAATTAATCTTTTATGAGCATAAAAAATAAGCCCTCCTTTTCATAGCGAAAAAGAGCCTGTTTCTATTGAAAATACGAAAAAACTTCTTTGCATAAACCCTTTTCTTTTTTTACTTTTTCTCCAGAGTTTCTGGAGGAAAAATGAAAAAATATCTTGCACTAATGCTATTCTTCTTTTGGGGGTGTGAAGAGAACACATCAGCAGACGATGATTTAGTAAAAAGCAACCCGATGGCTTTCTCGGTTCTATTAGGAACTTTTGAAAAAGAAAGTGCACCTGATTTTGATTCTCATGTTTTAGCCTACGCCAAACTAAAGCATTTTGATGATAAACCTCTTGGCATTAGTTCTTTAGCATTTAACGATATTGTTACTTATTTCCCTAAAACAGCATCCTTCCTTTTAAAACACAGAAAATGTTCTTTCTTTTTATTAAAACAAAAAAAAGAAGATGCAAATACCTTTGATGTACTCTCTTCAATCAACTCAGAAGAGGCTATCGTATATCGTTTTTACCCGACAAATTCTAAGGGAAAAGCTTGTAACCCTAAAGCTTCTGTCGATCACTGGGCTTTTTTAATCGAAGATTGTTCTGGAACATGGGATGAGTCCATTTCCGTTACTTATAAAACTTATGAAAGTACCACATGGAAGTGTGAGGATGTAGCTCCATTTGCCACTCAAAATGAATGGATTTCGCCTTCTTTGTTGTAAAAAAAACAAAACATCATGGTTGGGTTCTTAAGCAACTTTTTTTTTACACGGAAATAAAAAAGTTTCTTTTGTAAGTGAGCCTGTTTTAGGTATTTTAATAAAATGAAATTCCTGACATATACTTTATGTGTAATTTTTTTAGCCTCTTCGGTTGCTTTTGCGCGTCCTGCAAAACCAGGTGTAATTACAACAAAACAATCGGATGGCTCTACTCTTTCTATTAAACAGTTTGGTGATGAACATTATCATTTTACCACAACAGAAGATGATCAATTAATCGTTAAAGATTCCAGTGGCATATACGTTTATGCCGATGAGAAAGGCTCTCCAACGAAATTCAAAGCAAAGAATAAAGAACAGAGAACGCAAAACGAAAAGAACTTTTTAAAAAGCATAGATCAAAAAAAAGCGAAGGCAAAACATAAAACGAAAAGGCCTAGCAATTATCCTAAGCAAAATAGAGGCTTAAATTTTAATCATCAAAGCCGCCCTTTTTCTTCTATAGATAATGTTCCCAAATTATTAAAACGTCCACAAGCCGAATTGTGGACTTCTGGAGAACGCTATTTTCCGGTACTTTTAGTTTCATCAAAAGATCAGGCCGGTGGCGACTCGGCCCTTTTT
>CAYOGG010000272.1:0-1352 GCA_964403455.1 uncultured Bacteroidaceae bacterium
AAAAAAGAAAACAAGGTCAGGAAAGGAATAATTTAACGGCTTGACCACTCTCATATGCGTGGATTGGATACCACAGGTCAATGGTCCGCCTGAAAAGTTCGTCCTCTCTGACAAAAGGAATCAGACAAAGAAGTCTGTCCTCACGGTTGAATCGACGATAACTTAGATAGCGTAATCGTCCCTTCCTGTCCTTGTAAAAAGACACCGTAATTAGGAAATATTGTTCGTCATCATTCCCCAAATAAAACAAGCCATTTCACGTGCAGCGGCTGTAGTAGCTTTATTAATAGGAACACCGCGGAAAATCATAGAACTTCTTCTTTTCTTAATTCGCTCAACTGCTCTATCAGCATAAGCAATAATTAAAGGATCCATATTTTTTTGCCTCGCTAAAAGGCGCAGAGACTTTTTACCGCATAGTTGGGAATGACTCATAGATTGAGCAGCTTCAATTAATAAACATCGCAAGTTTTTATTACCAGATTTTGTAATGCCAAGGTTTTGAGAAGAAAGACCGCTTGAATGGACACCCGGACACAGTCCAAGATAGCTAGCAAAATAAGAAGCTTTTTCAAATCGGTTGAAATCACCTATTTCACAGATAAAGCTGACAGCAGTAAGAGTACTAATTCCACTGAAGCAGCAGAGCTTTTTAACATCATCCTTGATTGAAGGGGTTTCAGCAATTTCTGAAATTTTATCATCCAGTCGAGAAACACGGCTCATTTGATGATTAACTTCTGCAAGGTATTCTTCGAAAGAGTATCGTTCAAGAGCATTAGTAAACTCAAGAGTCTTAAGCCACGTATAAAACTTTTGAGTCCAGTATGTTGATCGTCCGCCAAAAGGGTAAACCATGCCTTTCCTTAGTAAAAAAGAAAGGAAATTTTGTTTAGCCCTTTTTTGAGCCTTTAATGCAGCAGCTCTAGTGCGGGTTAAATCCTTGATAGTTTCCATTTCCGGTGTTAAAACATGTACGGCTTTATAGGTGTTGTGAGCTAAATGAAGCGCAAGATTACGTGCATCAATTTTATCAGTTTTACGTTTTTTATCATCAGGTGATTTAGGAAGGGAAGAAGGAGCCATAACGACACAGGATATATTGTTCTTTTGAAGATCTCTACACAGAGAGAAGCCTGTGGGGCCTGCTTCGTATCCGCAGATGGTGAGAACACCATCATTGATAAAGTGCTTCTCAATACTTTTAATGTAGGAAAGCACGGATGATGTATCGGCTTTAACCGTTGTTTCTAAGAACATGTAGTTTTGCTTAGAATCAAAACTACACAAAGAGTATGTGTCCTTATGGACATCCATTCCAACATAGATTATTCTATTCATGAAGAGCCTCC
>CAYOGG010000273.1:0-1312 GCA_964403455.1 uncultured Bacteroidaceae bacterium
ATGTGAGTGGCGGCTACACCTCTTTACAGCGGCATGCAAGAGCCATGGGTTTTTCAGAATTGAAAATCCCGCTTGCTGAGGTAGAACAAAAAAGCTTAGAAAATGGCTTGTCGAAGGAGGGTCGTTCCGCGAAAAGTTCTTTGCAACAAACAGAGCATTCCGCAAATGCCTCTTTATCTCAAAAAGAGCATTCCGCAAATGCCTCTTTACACCAAACGGAGCATTCCGCCGCGGACACAAATACACCGATAATCGTCGATGTCAGAACCTCTCGGGAATTTGCAAGGGGAGCTTATCCTAATGCAGTCAATATCCCGCTGGATGAACTCGAAAAGCGCATCAAAGAACTTGGGCCTTTGACTCGAAAAATCACCGTCTATTGTGCCTCTGGAGCCCGAAGCGAATACGCAAAAGAAATTCTTGAACGAAATGGTTTCACAAACGTAATCAACGGCGGCGGCATTATTCAAATGATGCATCGAAAGTAAGCAGGATAATGATATAATACCAAGCAAATGCGGTTTTGTTAAATCGCGCAATAACCGTTTTTATACAAATAATCTGGCCTATTTCCTGGCGCCAGATTTTTTTGTATTTGAGAATGGTGCTGTTATTATATTGTACTTGACAACTGTATCACAATGAGGTATATTTCAGTATGAATGCTTTTGAATCTAGGTGGTTTAAAAGATGGTCAAAAAAGAATGGGTTGAAGAAAGCTGACTTGCTCGATGCTCTTGAACGAACGATCAATGGATCTGGTGTTGTTAATCTTGGTGGAAATATATACAAGATAAGAGTAGCAAAGAATGGTCAAGGAAGAAGCGGCGGATTCAGAACAATTCTTATATTCAAAAAAGGTAAACGATCTCTTTTCATCTATGGTTTTGAAAAAAATGATCAAGATAACATTGATAAAGGAACATTGGCTGATTATAAAAAATTTGCAGTAACATTTCTGAATTATACGGATGATGATATAAACAGACTTGTGAACAATGGGACAATATCATTATTGGAGGAAAAATGAAAAATAAAATGAAAGAAGCGTTGTCTGATGTGCTGCAAGGTACGGTTGATGCGGGCCTTAAAACATCGTTTACAGAAAGAGAATTAAAAGAATATGGTATCGTCATTAAAAAGATTGATTTTGGCCCAGCTAAGATTAAAAAAGTACGGAAAGAAGCCAGATTAAGCCAAGCTGTTTTTGCGAAAGTCTTGAATGTGTCAATATCATCTGTACGCCAATGGGAACAAGGTACAAGAAAACCAACGGGATCGACAAAGGTGTTGCTTAATCTTCTCTCCAAAA
>CAYOGG010000274.1:0-1248 GCA_964403455.1 uncultured Bacteroidaceae bacterium
AATTCATTGGATAACACTCTCTTTTTAAGGGTTAGAAAGGATTTGAGTTTAAAATGTAGTCGAATCATGCGACAAATAAAGTCGTATAAGTTGATGAAAACAAGATGGTGAAAAATGCATAATTTATTGATTTATTTGTTTTTATTATAGTATAAAGTTAATTGAATTATGCTTTTTATTTAGTATTATGCAAATGGTATCGCGCGACAAATAGAGTCGTATAAAATGGTGTAAATATGACGACGAAAAACACGTTTTTAACGCTGAATAAGCTGTGAATTGATATGGAGGTTTCAATCGCGCTTATCAAGATATCCACAGGGATAAATGCAAAGTAAATGGGGTTGCGTGTGTTTTAAATAATGTAAAAAAAGAATTGTATGAGTTTTAATTAAGTATTATGCAAATGGTATCGCGCGACAAATAGAGTCGTATAAATTGATGAAAATAAGACGATGAATAATGCGTTTTTAATGTTGAATATGGTGTGAATTGATGTGGGGGTTTCAAATGCGCTTATCAAGATATCCACAGGGATAAATGTAGCGTAAATGGGATTGCGTGTGTTTTAATTTAATGTTATGCAAATGGTATCGTGCGACAAATATAGTCGTGTAAGTTGATGTAAATAACGTGGTGAAAAACACGTTTTTAACGCTGAATAAGCTGTGAATTGATATAGGGGTTTCAAATGCGCTTATCAAGATATCCACAGGGATAAATGTAGCGTAAATGGGATTGCGTGTATTATAAATAATGTAAAAAAAGAATTGTATGTGCTTTATTTAATGTAATACAAATTGGAATTGTGCTTTTTATTTTAGTGTTATGCAAATCGTGCGTACCACGCGACAAATAAAGTCGTATAAATTGATGTAAAAAAGTGGTGATAAAGCAAAGTTCATTGAATATATGTGTTTTCTTTAATATAATAGAAATTGGACTCCATGAGTTTTTATTTAATGTTATGTAAATGGCATCATGCGACAAATAAAGTTGTATAAATTGATGAAAACAAGACGGTGAAAACACGTTTTTAATGCTGAATAAGCTGTGAATTGATATGGGGGAGGGTGCGATTATAATAGTAACATCATGCGACAAATAGGGTCGTATAAAAAACCAAATAAATAAGAACATTTTGCAAATACAGTAGGCTTTTATAGCAAAAAAGAATATTTTATTAAGTATCGCATTTTATATGAATCCGTAGGAGATCTATGAAACAATCCGATTTAAAACGTGGTG
>CAYOGG010000275.1:0-1203 GCA_964403455.1 uncultured Bacteroidaceae bacterium
ATATTGTTGCCCCGTCCGTTGTCCTTTTTGAAAAGTACCTCTTCTCAAGCATCATTTTTGGTGCTTATATTTTCTAAAAAAGCTGTTTTTTCATTGGCTAAAGTCGGTAAAGTAGTGACGCCTTTCTGCTAAAAACTTATATTGATTTTATGCTCAATCAAGAGGAATATTTTAGCGACAGCGTGAGGCATGCGGAGGGTGGCACGGTAGTGGCAGTGCGTAGCACCGACAGGGGGAAAGCCCGTAGCTCGCCGACCCAGCGAAAATACTTTGTATGTAATTATTGTTTCGCTGGGGCACGCTATGGTCATTCCTTTGACTCTCCTGATACAGAGATTTCTCCATCAAATTATATTCCTTATAATCGAACGATTTATGGAAAGCCTACAAAAGAAGTGTTGAATAGTTATGGAATCACAATTAATACAACTTTACTTGATTATATTTTAGATAACATGAAAAATGAATCATGGTGTGATTTAATAAGAGGGTAAATTAAGCAATCATATTCATTGTTAAATGATTTCCAAACAAAAAAGGAAAAATCCGCTACTAAAATAGCCAAAGATATTGGAGTTAACCCAAACACGATATGTAGATGGATACAAGAACGACGAATAAATCAACTATGGCGTAGCCGTGAGTGGTCAAGGCAAGAGCTAACTTTACCCCGTTCGGACTGAATCAGTATTGGTGTGGGTCAGTTCACCCCTCGTTCTTTATGGATTCGGCTAATTGGGTGTAGCGTTTTATAGAGCGATTGTTTCTTACGGCTGTGTGAAAGGCGCCTGGGGCAGAGAGTATCCATACATGCCCTTTTGCTCTTGTGATCGCGGTGTAAATTAAATTTCTTTGTAGCATCATGTAATGAGAATGATCTAGTATGATAATCACTGCGGGGTATTCGCTTCCTTGGCTTTTGTGAATGGTACAAGCATAGGCTAGATTCATTTGATCAAGTTCTAAGGCTTCAAAGCGCATTATTTTACCTTCGAAGTCGATACTTAAAGATTGTGAATCTTTATTCACTTGTTTTATAAAACCAATGTCTCCGTTAAAAACATTTTTGTCGTAATTGTTTTTTAGCTGCATGACTCGATCGCCATTTTTCCAATCGACGCCGAGTATAGAAAGTCCTGTGGGTTTAGGATTTAATATTTTCTGTAAGAATCGATTGAGCTCAAATATGCCAAGAGGCCCTTT
>CAYOGG010000276.1:0-1126 GCA_964403455.1 uncultured Bacteroidaceae bacterium
TTGGCTCTTCGTGCATGACTGTGGGTGGATTTCCGCTGCATAAGTTCGCTTGGCCCTTATTTTACGGGCTTCTGAGCCGTTCGTCCGGGCCACGGAATTTCGATTGACGAACAGAACAGCATTATCAGGCCGATCATCGCGTCGATGTTGCGGAATCCGTAGGCGATCCGGATCAGCAGCTTGATCTTGTTGTTCGTCGCCTCGATGCGCGCGTTGCTCAGGCCGTAGCGCACCGTGTCGAGGATGTGTTCCCTGTGCCGCCTGACCTTGCGTCCGAGTTCGACGAACGCGGGGATTCTGCAGCGCTGCGCCCATCCGAGCCATCCGTCCAGTTCCTCTTCCGCGAGCTCCGGATCCTTCAGCTTGAGAATGAGGCGCAGCTTCTCCTTCAGGTCGTGTCCGCGCCTGATCTGAGGGTCTTCGGCCTGGATCAGCTCCAGCCGTTCCTGCTGGCTCTTCGTAAGGTTCTCGGGATTCTTGCCGAGCGCATACTTCGACCGCTTGATCTCGTCGACCTTCTTCCGCTCGCGCCTGATTTCCTCCTTGACTTCCCTGTCGTCCGCGATGCCCTCCTCCTTGTACTTCCTCACCATCTCGGCCAGCTTCTCGCGGGCGCGACGCCAGGCGTCGATGCGCATCGAGCCGAGCGCGTCGTTCGCCCACTCGACGACGTGGAACGGGTCGAGGCACCGCGTGGCGTTCGGGCAGTATTTCGCCACCGCGTCCGTGATCCACCTCGCGCCGTCGCCGGAGACGAGACGGATTGACGAGCGCTGCTCCTCGGACAGCTCCTCGAAGAACATCTCGACGACCTCCTTGCCGTGCCCGTCGTGCGCCCAGACGACCGTGTTCGTGTCGTGGTTTACGACGACCGTGATGTAGCTGTGGCCTTTCCGATAGCTGGTTTCGTCGATGCCGATGTTGACGAGCCCGCTGTAGCGCACCTTCGGGTCCGGCTCCAGCAGGTTCCAGACGCGCTTGACGAGCCGCCCCACGGTCTTGAAGTCGACCTTCAGCCATTCGGATATGCGCTTGCGGCTGAGCCCGCCCTTGAACATCCACGCTGCGGAAAACGCGAAGTCGGTCGTGAAGCGCGATTCCGCGCCAGCCCACGGAACCCGCGCGG
>CAYOGG010000277.1:0-1114 GCA_964403455.1 uncultured Bacteroidaceae bacterium
AATCGGGTAATATATTTGGTGGGTATTCTTCTAAAGAATACTATGAAGGGCGATTCACTTTTGTTGGAGCGAATGCGAATATAGCTTCTCGTTTTGAAAGTCCTGCGCGTCGCTTCTTTTTAGACTTTTCTCTAGGTCAGCTTATTCCTTTTTATTTTCATTATATGATGAATGAGATTAATACAGATTCACCTACAGAAAATTTGGATTCTAATGATTCCACAAATACAAAATACAGGCCTTTTCGTGATGGCTTTAGTATGCACATTCAATTAGGTGTTAGATTTTAATAATCGCTTCTATGACAGACGTGTCTGCAGGAAGCCAATTCACGGAATGCAATTCGGATTTGCTAAGCCATTTAGCCGCTTTGTGTTCAAGTAAAGAAATGATGCCGCTCAAAATAGAACAGAAATAGCAATCCATAGAAAGATGAAATGAGGGGTAATCATATTCTACTGTGCATAAAAAATCATCCACAGAAACAATAACGTCAAGTTCTTCTTTTAGTTCTCTTACAAGAGCCTGTTGAGATGTTTCACCAAGTTCCACTTTTCCACCAGGAAACTCCCAGTAACCTGCAAAATCACCATATCCTCGTTGTGTTGTAAAAATTCTATTGTCTTCTTTGATTATTCCTGCAACGACTTTTATTGTTTTCATGATTTTCCTAAACGGTTCTTTATATAATTTAGCTTTTCTTGAGCGATGTATTTTGGGTTATAAAATTTTTTGAGATTTTGTATTCCTTTTGAATTTACGGCAAAAAAAAAGTCGCGGTATAACCGCGACTTTCATAAAGACTTGAGAACTATAATATTACTTCACACTAATCATACGACTTACTGATCCAACGCGAACCATGAATATACCCTTATTTGGCATATTTACATTTTGAACGTTGCCTTCGATTTTGCCTTTAGTAATGACCTTGCCTTGCATATTAAATACAGCAAAGTTAGAACCAGATATGGCATTGAAAATCTGAAGTTGAGTGCCGTTGACGCTTGTTTGGAACTTAGCCAAATTCATCATCTGGTTAGGAGCTATTTTTACGATAGGAATAGTAATTCCAGTAATTGTAGCAGGATCCACCACAGAACCATCAGCCTTT
>CAYOGG010000278.1:0-1053 GCA_964403455.1 uncultured Bacteroidaceae bacterium
TGCCCTCTTGAGCAGCACGTAACAAGTGAGACTTATTGTGAATATTGAAATTGACTCCCTTAAAACTGCAACCCTCTTCACGGTTCTCAAGAACTCTTTCCGCACCGTTTCCGAAAGGAAGTACGGAGATTCCTTTTGCACCGATAGGAGCTTGAGATGCAAGTTCATTCATGTCTGTGTAACTTAGTCCTTCAGACATTATGTTACGTTTCATCCATGCATTGAGAATACCGGTGCCGTTGATGCAGAGAAGTATTCCCAATCTGTTTTTCCCAATCTGATGGTTAACGTGAGCAAAAGTATTCACACGAGACTTTGGATCGTAACTTACCTCACCATTAACACCGTAAACCACTCCTGATGTACCGGCTGTGGATGCTATCTCGCCCGGTTCGAATACGTTCAGAGAGAGAGCGTTGTTCGGCTGGTCTCCGGCACGATATGTGACAGGGGTTCCCTCGGCAAGTCCCAATTCGGCAGCAACGGCAGCGGTCAATCTGCCTTGTTCGGAGAAGGTGGGCTTTATTTCAGGTATAAATGAACGTGGTATGCCATAATAATCCAACAGGAAGTTTGCAACATCTCCGGTTTGGAAATCCCAAAACATACCTTCCGATAGACCGGAAATAGTGGTTGAGATTACATCAGTCATGCGCATGGCAATATAATCGCCCGGGAGCATGATATGTTCTATTTTTTCGAATATTTCAGGTTCATTCTGTTTTACCCAGGCGAGCTTTGATGCGGTAAAGTTTCCGGGAGTATTAAGCAGATGGGTAAGACATTGTGATCTGCCTAAGTCTGCAAAAGCCTGTTCTCCCAAACGTACTGCACGTGAGTCACACCAAATAATCGACGGACGAAGCACTTTTTTGTCCTTATCCACACAAACTAATCCATGCATCTGATAAGAGATGCCGATTGCTGATATATTCTTAATGTAAACATTACTACGTGACAGAACATTAGCCGTAGCCAGTTTCAGATATTTCCACCAGTCTTCGGGGTCTTGTTCGGCCCATCCCGGATTAATTGCCTTAATATGAGCTTCAC